>JBFMGN010000999.1:0-1560 GCA_040752435.1 Spirochaetota bacterium | reverse complement strand
AAAAGCCGGTAGGTTTCAAGAACGATAAACTGTTCAAAGAGCCGCCCTTTTCGAACCCAGTCGAGAGGAGCGGTGAGCCGCCGGAGCAGGCTGTTGGTCACTCCAAGATCAAACAAATAGAATTTGGCATGGGCTGCCATCCGCTTCCGGATGCTTTTTCTCCAGGGTTGAAGCCGAATCGAAATCAGGGTATCTTCAAGGATCTCATAATACGCCTGGACCGTACGGGTGGCTACCTGGCACTCCCTCCCGATGGACGTAAAACTGATCAGTTCTCCGCATTGAGCGGCTGCCAGATCCATAAACCTGGAAAACCCGCCCAGGTTTCGAACAAGCCCCTCGGCCTGAATCTCCTCCTTCAAATAGGTTTCGGTGTAGCCGGTCAGGATATCAATCTTTTCTTCGGTGCTCCGGGTATAGACCGGAGGGAGGGTCCCGAAACGCAGCACTTCGTCTATGGAAAATGTGTCGGCAATTTCCGTGTAGATAAAAGGAAAAAGGTGCCGCTGCGCGGCGCGGCCGGCAAGAAGGTTGGTCCCCCCTTTTCTCAACTTCCGGGCGCTCGATCCGGTCATCAGAAACCGGCACTCTGTATTTTCAATAAGAAAATGGATTTCATTGAGGAGTTCCGGAACGCGCTGGATTTCATCTATAAATATATGACGGATTCCCAGTTTTTCGATTTTTTCAAGACCTTCGAGCCTCAGCAGTTCCGGATGTTTGGAATATTTCAGGAACTGATCCGTCTTCAAAAGATCGATTTTCCAGACATCCTCGGTAAAAGAGGAGTTCACCAGAGTACTCTTTCCTGTCTGTCGCGGTCCGAATAGAAAAAAGGAGCTGTTTAGGGGAAGATCGCAAATTCTTGATATCATGGTGCAGGAATGTACGGTAATCCTGCACCATTGTCAAGTAAAATTGGGAAAAGGGGTTAAGAGAAGTTCAAAATTCAAAATCAAGAGTTCAAAGTTGAGGAAGAGTGAAAAATAGTGAGATATGGACTATTTGTAAGTATTTTTTCCTTTTGTCTTAATTCGATAAATTACAACAGTCTTCACTTCATCGTCAATCGTATACAGTATTCGATAGCTTCCGACTTGAATGCGATAACCTTCTCTTTCAGCGAGTTTTTTTGAATTTCGAGGCCTTGGATTGGATGATAGTGAAAGAATTTTTTTATCGATTGCTAAACGATTTTTGTGAGGGATGTCTCTGGCTTCTTTTTCAGCTTTCTTTTCAATGATTATTTTATAGGTCAAGCTGTCAGCCATGTTTTACGGAATTGTTCATAAGGAGTAAAGGATGTCGCTTCTCTCTCTGCTTTTAGCAGATCATTGGCATCTTCAAGGTCCTCAATGCGTTCAAGAATAGTTTCATATTCTTTAAGACCGATGACAACTGCTTTTTTTCGACCTTCTTGGTTAATGATGAATTCAGGATGAGCGACCTGTGTCGAGCGCGGCATTTACAACCTCCTATATGCTATATGATTGAGTCGTTTAATATAAATTTATAATAATGGAAAAAGCAAACCGTGTCAATAATAGATAAACATAAAAC
>JBFMGN010000998.1:0-1562 GCA_040752435.1 Spirochaetota bacterium | reverse complement strand
CTTCTTGCACCAATATTTCCTTAACTCTCTATTTACTGAATCAAACCAGCTTAAACAAGTGAGTAATTCAAAAATCTCTTTTTTTCTCTCTTTTTCCCAAACCGGAACACGCCCGTTTTTTTTCATACAGGTATTTTTTTGTATTTTAAACCGCAATGTTCCACGTGGAACATCGCGGTTTAAAATAAATAATTTCAGCAGGTTAAGATAGAATAAACGAGTTCTGCCGTGCGAAGCATATCCGCGAGCCTGATATTTTCAGAAACGGAATGGACATTTTCCATTCCAATGCCGAGGATAGCTGTGGGAAGACCGGATGCATTGAAAAAATTAGCATCACTGCCCCCGCCTGCCTGAATGAATTGCAGAGACCGGGAAAGAAAAGAGGCGGCTTGCCGGGTACGGAGTACGGGCAGACTTCCCGAATCAAGCTTCATCAGAGGATATTGTTCAGGAGAGGTAAAAACGAGGGAGGGACGGGTGGTGATCAGGTTGGCAGGATCATGCCAGCCTGTGACGACATCTTGAAAAGTGTGCTTGAAAAGTTCGATCGTGGAAGAGAGCTTATCGAGATTATGGCTGCGCACCTCCCCGTCAACACGAACGTAATCGGGGATAATATTTGTCGCAGTGCCGCCGGTAATAAAACCAATATTGGCTGTCGTTTCACTATCAAGTTGACCTAACGGCAATCGAGAAACAGCATGAGATGCCAGCTGGATAGCATTGATACCATACTGAGGGCGCAAGCCGGCATGCGAGGCAAGGCCATGAATCTCAGCAGCAATGCCATATGAGGCCGGAGCCCCGACTATAACGTTATCAATGCCGGTAGAATCCAGGGAATAACCATATTTGGCAACCAGCGAGGCTGGATTGAATGCCTTAGCACCAAGAAGGCCGATTTCCTCACATGTGGTAAAAACAAACTCTACCGGCACAAAAGGTTTGTTTTCCAGAATAATGGCTATGAGAACTTCAATGAGGATAGCAATACCAGCCTTATCATCAGCGCCGAGAACGGTGTCCCCCGAACTATAGAAGACATCATCAACTCTACGGACCTTAACACCCAGACAAGGGTTAATGACATCGAGATGGCAATTAAAAAAAACAGGATCAACATCACGGCGTGTTCCGTTGAAACGGGCAACGAAATTACCACAATCTGATCCAGTGAACGGGGATGAGTTATCTTCGAAAACCTGATCAGCACCTAAATCATGGAACAGGTCCTGAAGATAATTTGACAATTTAGATTCACCTTTTGAGGGGCTGTCTATTTCACAAAGAGTCGTAAAATAATAGGTAAGACGATCAGAATTAAATTGCATTGCATTATACTGCTACGGTAATGAATTAACGGTCTGGAGAAGAGAAACCTCCATGGCACGAACCGGGCAGGCAGTAACGCACAAACCACAGCCGGTACACTTATCCGGATCAAAGAGAACGGCCATATCGGGGCGGCTTATATAAAGGGCCTGAGTGGGACAAATGCCTGTGCAGGCGCCGCATTGAAAACATTTATCATCATCTCTTCTTATAATTGTGGATAATGA
>JBFMGN010000997.1:0-1565 GCA_040752435.1 Spirochaetota bacterium | reverse complement strand
GGTTTTTATGGCACTATCCGCGGACAGCCATCCAGACCACTCAACGATAGCGTCATTCATATCATCCATGGGAAATGAAATATCCCCAATATTTACGGATATTCTTTCAATATGTGATGAAATGGGGCTAATCGGCGGGACGATGTTTGCAATTGATGGTTGTAAGTTACCATCGAATGCCTCAAAAGAATGGAGTGGAACCAAGGCAGATTTTATTAAAAAGAAGGAAAAGATAGAAAATAAAGTCCAGTCCCTGATGAAACAGCATAAAGAAAAAGATAATGAAGAAAACAAGGACAAAAAAAATGACGACAGGAATAAACGCATAACAAACCTGAAAAGCAAAATAGAAAAGATTACAAAATGGATAAATGAAAATGATGATAAAGCCGGAGTTAAAGGTAACATAAGGAAAAGCAACATAACAGACAATGACAGCGCAAAGATGCCTTCATCCCATGGAGTAATACAGGGTTATAATGGAATAGCCGTGGCCGATAAGAAACACCAGATTGTAATAACCGCCGAGGCTTATGGCAACGGCAACGAACAAAAGGTATTAAAAGATGTTTTGAACAAGACAGAAGAAAATCTTAAAGAAATAGGGAAAGACGAAGATTTTTTAAAGGAAGGGAAATTAATAACGGATAGCGGGTTTCATGACAAGGAAAATATCCATATGCTTTATGAGAAAGGCATTGACGCTTATATACCGGACCATGGATTCAGGAAACGAGATTCAAGGTTTGAGACAAATGAAAATCACAAAAATGAAGTTTTTAAATATAGAATGAATCGGCCTAAAAAGAAATACTTTGGGCCTGAAGATTTTACATATAACAAGGGAAAAAACAAGCTTGTATGCCCCACCGGTTCAGAGTTATATATAAGAAACAGAAACTTTATATGTCGTGGGAGAAAAGCTATCGCCTACATGGCAAAGGTTACTGCCTGCCGGATATGCGATTTAAGAAAGAAATGTTTAAGGAACCCGAAAACCGTCGCAAGGCAGGTGCATATATTTTATGACCATACGGGAGCGAAGGATAATCTTTTAGAAAAGATGAAGAAAAAGATTGGTTCGGTAATTGGAAGAAAGATTTACAGTAAACGGATGGAAATAATCGAGCCGGTTTTTGCGAATATAAAAAGTACTCTTGGCCTGGACAGGTTTTCGTTAAGAGGGAAAATGAAAGTAAATATCCAATGGAAACTGTTCGCAATTATCCATAATATTGGTAAAATATACAGGTATGGGATGGAATTTGCGTGAAGTTAAGTGATAAACGGAAAATAAGTTAATAGTTGCAGAAAAGAAATTAAAGATTTCCTAAGATTTTAGTGGTAAAATAAAAATCAAATTAAAAGCTAAAAAATAATTCTTTAAAAAAGGGTTTTTCAACAGGCTCGTTAAAATGAGAAATAATTAATGACTAGACCTAAAACAAGCGAGTTTTTTTAAGCGCGACTTAAAATTAATCGGTAGCCATGTAAAATCTTTATTTTCGCTCTATTCGTCCATATAAAATTTATTTTTTGTTTCGTTAAACTGGGAAAATATTTTT
>JBFMGN010000996.1:0-1567 GCA_040752435.1 Spirochaetota bacterium | reverse complement strand
ATAGCTCATATCGGGGACGATATTCATGGTCAGGGTTCTGACGCCGCGGGTCAAACCCTTCGGCATCTGGGGCGAGTTCCCGCCCACCATGAGCACGGCCATTGTCTCTCCGATAGCCCTTCCCATACCGAGGACAATACCGGCGATTATTCCGGATTTAGAGGCTGGGAGAAGTACTCTAAGGATTGTCTGGGTGTGGGTGGCTCCGAGAGCATAGGAACCTTCTTTGTACTCAGCCGGAACAGCCCGAATTGAAACCTCGGAAAGGCTGATAATAGTCGGAAGGGTCATAATGGCAAGGACGATTGATGCGGTCAGAAGACTGTATCCTGAGCCCCCGAAAAGAGTGCGTGTTATCGGAGCTATAGTTACAATGCCGAAAAAGCCGTAGATTACCGAGGGGATGCCTGCAAGCAGCTCAACCATACTTTTCAATGCGCGGCCGGTGCGTCCCTTGACTATCTCTGCCAGGAATATGCCGCATGCAAGCCCAATCGGGACCGCTATTATTAATGCGCCGAAGGTAACATAAATGGAACCGAGGATAAAAGCCAGGATTCCGTAGGAGGGATTCGCTTTATCTGACGGCCGCCATTGCGTACCAAAGAGAAATTGAAATACCCCGACTTTTTGGAATAGGGGTAAACCGCGTTGAAATATAAAAATAGTAATAAATAGAACACTGACTATAGAGATTGAGGCGCAGACGAGTAGAAAAATTTCTACGTACTTTTCATTCTTTCTTTTTTTGGTAGAACGCTTGTTCACTCCACGGATTCCTTGTATAAAAAATACTGTCAATTATAAGAGCCACCGAATCTCTTATGAGAGTCGATATCCTCCCTCCAGGTAGGTGGAAAGAGGACATCTTTTCTTCCATACTGATTTTAATTGAGTTTGATATAATCAGCCTTTTCTACAATTTTCTGACCGGCTTTTGAGAGCAGCCATTTAAGGAAACTGTCAGCCAATGTCCCTGCCTGCAATTGACCCTTGGTAATAACATAGAGATAGCGGGAAATGGGGTATTTGAAGCTTTTTATATTTTCCACGGTAGGTTCAATTCCGTTTACAAGAACTTTTTTTGCATTGGATACCTTGTTCAGATAACCGGCGGCACAGTAGCCGATGGAGTTTGGAGTGGAATTAGTCTTTAACACCATATCACCATTGGAAGTTACGACCGTTGCATCCGTTGTAACCCGGGCCGCATTCCCAAGTTCTTTCTGAACCACAAGCTTCGTAAAAGCTTCGACAGTCCCCGATGCTTCGTCCCTGTTTAAAACAAAGATCTGCCGGTCAGGTCCGCCGAGGGCTTTCCAGTTTGTTATCTGCCCTGAAAAAACCTTTGCGAGATCTTTAGAGGCGATATTTTCCAGGGGGATGTTGTTATGTACGATAACAGCGATTCCATCGATCGCAATTTCGGTCTGCACAAGCCCGGCGGCCGCCTCCGCATCACTTATACGTTTTGACGAGCCTCCGATCGCATAGACACCGTCCCGTACACCTGTAATGCCGTGGGAAGAACCTACGGATTCATAGGTTAGTTTTGAATTAGGTTCTA
>JBFMGN010000995.1:0-1573 GCA_040752435.1 Spirochaetota bacterium | reverse complement strand
AAGCTCCCTCATGATATCGGCTACCTTTGGACTATCGCAGCCGATAATGACCCGGTCCGGCTTCATGAAGTCCGCAACCGCCGCCCCTTCCTTTAAAAATTCGGGATTGGACACTACGTCAAACTCTATTGAGGTTTCCCTGGCTATTGTCTGGCGCACCAGCTCGGCTGTGCCGACCGGGACAGTGCTTTTATCCACGATGATCTTGTAGGAATCCATCATCTGACCGATTGATCTGGCAACAGCCAGTACATGCTGCAAATCTGCGGATCCGTCCTCGTCCGGAGGAGTGCCTACGGCAATGATGTTGATCAGGGATCCCCTTACCCCTTCAGCCAGATCGGTGGTGAACTGAAGCCGTCCTTCGCGGCTGTTTCGCTGCACCAGATCCTCCAGGCCGGGTTCGTAGATGGGGATTTTACCCTGCCTGAGGCCGGCAATCTTTTGCTCATCAATGTCCACACAAATTACATCACTGCCATTCTCAGCAAAGCAGGCACCGGTTACCAGCCCTACATAACCAGTTCCTATGACACAGATATTCATCAGGTATCTCCTTCTGTATCTCTTATGAGTTATTCCCCGGTTCGGATCCGTTCGTTCGTTGACGCTGGTCCAAACTTGTCAGATAGGTAGTAATTAAGACCTTGAACTTTTGGAAAACCTCTTCAATAGCCACAATTCCAGGCAGCATTCGATCCCACTCCAATTGGACGCCATAGCCATGATGGACAAGGTGTCTAAATTTGCGAAAAGAAGTAAGACTGGCCTTAAATTCCTTATCAAACAGAAGGGGAAGTGGTGGGGTAGGTGGATCGCTAAACATATTGAATAAGTCTATATGCCATGTATCTCCCATCGGGATCGGAATACCGTAAAATCGGCAGATACGCTTTAAAATATTTTCCACTCCTCCATAGAACTGGGATAGAAACGCTCCAGCAGCAGTTTTTTCACGGACTGTAGGACGTTTCCCAATCAAGTCTCTCTGAATGGCCAGCAACTCATAAACAGTATCCTGCATCAAATTTAATTCAATATCAACTTCATCTCGGAGGTCATTCAGCTTCATAGAGAACTTTTCCTTTTTTCTCTATATATCGTGTGAAGCGGGTTGCCGGGCTCAGTGGAATGATATCAACAGGAGTATGCAGCTCTTCCTCTAACATGGCTCCGAATTCAAAAATCTTCCACCCTTCTAGGCCATCACAGGCCAGGTCCAAATCATGAGCCTTTTCCGGCTCTTCCAGGGCGCTTCCAAAAAGAATCAGCTTTCTTACACCATATTTTTTCGCTAAAGTTATACAAAGCTCTAACTGATTTTGATTAATTCCCATAGTTATCCCTTCGAGATTACATAGGGCAATTTATCTACTTAAGCTTGCTGTCCGAAAAGTAAGCACAGCTTCTGTATTAGTGCACCTTGCATGATTTTTTGGAAAAATATGGCTCTTCCGTCTTCAGTGTGCTCCATGTCAGCAGAAAAACAGAAAGTGAGGACACGAAGAGCACGAAGGCCCACGAAGAGCACGAAGATAAAAAGATAAAAGAAAGGATATGGGTAAAGAATGAT
>JBFMGN010000994.1:0-1574 GCA_040752435.1 Spirochaetota bacterium | reverse complement strand
TAAGCGCGGCTGAAGCCGAAAGGTCGCCGGTTATTCTTCAGGTTTGGTATAAAGACCTGGAACATATCAGTGCCAGGTATTTCGGAAGTGCGGCTAAGCTTGCAGCGGAAGAAACTTCTGTTCCTTTTGCCTTGCAGCTCGATCACGGTCAGAATATTGAACAGATCAGGGAATGTATCCGATGGGGTTTTTCTTCAGTTATGATAGATCTATCGTCCCTGAATTACCAGGAAAACGTTGCACAGACAAAAAAAATAGTGGAAGAAGCACATTCACAGGGTATTTCTGTAGAAGCGGAATTGGGTAAAATATTCAGCGGCCATGCAATAGTTGAGAAACAAACATCGTCTATGACGGATGTGGATCAGGCAATGCATTTTGTCGATGAGACCGGGGTGGATGCTCTGGCAGTATCAGTCGGTACAGCCCACGGCGTATATGAATACGGACCTTTTATTGATTTCGAACGTTTGCAGCATATTATTGAAAAAGTAAAAGTCCCCATTGTGATTCACGGTGGTTCATTTATTCCAGAACAGGATGTCAAAAAAATGATTCGGCTCGGTGTTGCCAAAATAAACATAGGGACAGAACTTATGATTACTTTCTTGCAGGGCCTAAGAGAGATGTTATTTGAAAATAATAAAGATGTCCCCTTGACCAGGGTGATGAGTCATGCCGGCGCGTGTCTGGAAAAAAAGGTCAGGGAAAAAATCAACCTTTTAACTGCTTTCAGAACCGATAAGTAAAAAAATGCATATATAATTAAGAAGCATAAACTATGGCTAATCTGCTCGGCATAGATGTGGGAACTACCAACACAAAAGTTCGTATATACAGTGAATACGGCCGGATGCTGGGCGAAAAAAAATTCCCCACTCCTGGTTACCAGGATGATTGGGGCCCGGTTTTTAAACCGGACAAGATCTTCCTTAAACTGCAACAGACAATTTCAAGTTTTGAAGAATCCGTTAAAAAAGATGTCCGTGCTCTTAGTGTCTCGAGTATTGCGGAAACGATTATAGGAATCGACGGGAAGGGTAAGCCCTGCACAACTTGTATCTTATGGTTCGATCGTAGAACCAAGGCGCAATTCAGGCGAACCGCGGAACACCTTAATGCAGAAGAAATATACGCTGTTACCGGCTTGATGCCCCATCACATTTATTCCTTTTATAAACTCCTGTGGCTTAAGGAGAATCAGGAAGAAAATTTTAACCGGGCATTATATTGGACATCAATGTCCGGCTATATCCTCTTTGCATTCTGCGGTGAACTATCCTTCGACTATTCTTTGGCATCGCGAACCATGCTTTTTCATCAGCGAAGGAAATGCTGGTGGGAGGAGATGACACGGCTTACAGAAGTGCCTGTAGAGAAAATGGCAAAAGCAGTGCCATCCGGACAGATTCTGGGAAAAATCAAAAGAGAGATTGCAGAAGCTATCGGTATTAATTCGAGTGCCCTGGTTGTAACCGGAGGCCATGATCATCTTTGTGCTGCCCTGGCTGCCGGCGTTTTTAAAAAGGGAAGTGCAATTATTACCACTGGGACAACCGAATCCCTCACCATGT
>JBFMGN010000993.1:0-1575 GCA_040752435.1 Spirochaetota bacterium | reverse complement strand
AAAGGGGCAAGATTCCACCCCAAGACGATTCTGTTGTCGTCGAATAACCAGAAATCCCCTACCATCTTAGTTACAGGGTCATCTAATCTGACCAGACTGGGTTTAACACGCAATGGAGAGGGAGTTCTAATAGCTTCATCCGAATCCTCCCATGAAACCTTGCGTTTTCAAGAGCTCGCCAAGAACATATGGAGCACCGGACACACCCCTACCGCAAGTGAAATTGAAAAGTATACCCAGAATTATAAAAAACGCAAAAAATCCGCACGCCCTACCAGGAAGCCAACCAAAAACAGAGAAATATTAAAGGATGATGATTCCGAAAAAGATCCAAGCCTATCAAACACTTGCTGGATTGAATTGGGAAAAAACACGGCATTAGGGAGAGAACTTGAATTTAAATCCGAACAGGCTCTATTTTTCACGGAGAACCCTCACGATAAGAAGGACGTAGAGATAAATTTTCAAATTTCCAATGGGAGCATTGTTCCTCAATGGCTAAAATATCGCCACGATAATGCTATGTGGCGACTCCAATTAAAGCCTGATATTCCAGAAGTAAAAAGAGGCTTAAGACCAACCATTAACGGAAAACTTGGACGATCTCCTTTTGCCGCAGTGTTTACACGAACCAGAACCTCCGGAGTATTCAAACTTCGATTCATTAACGTTAAGTCCGCCAAATATCAGGCAATCCGGGCCCACTCCTTAAACCTCGGCACTATGGGAAGAACATCCTCACGTGAATATGGATGGTATTAATTGAAAAACATCCCGAACTGAGTTGGAGAAATCATGTACATCCTAAACAAAGACAAAAACGAGCTTGTCCCGGTAGAGGAAAGCACCTTTAAGGCCCTCGGGTTAAGGGAGCGTAAAGATTTGCAGGAGTGGATTGCGAAAACACCGTCTGTATTTGGCGAAGAGCTGCTTGTCATCCAAAAGGAATTTGATGGCTTTGACGACACCAATGAACGTCTGGATCTTCTTGCCCTAGATAAGCGAGGGAATGTCGTTGTAATCGAAAACAAGCTAGATGACTCCGGCAAGGATACTGTCTGGCAGGTTTTAAAATACGCTTCGTATTGCTCCCAGCTTACCATCTCTCAGATCAAAGACATCTTCGGGCAGTATTTGCGAAAGACCGGGAAGACAACTTCGCCAGAAGAACTTCTATCCGAGTTCTACGAAGGAGAGGATTACGAAGAGAAATTAACTTCCGGGCTCTCCTCGCAACGCATCATCATGGTTTCAGGCGATTTCCGCAAAGAAGTTACATCAACAGTGTTATGGCTTTTGACCTATGATTTAAAAATCCAATGCTTCAAAACCTCGATTACGCAGCTCAAGGACAATATCGTTTTTGACCTGGAGCAGATTATCCCGATGAAAGAGGCGTCCGACTACACAATCAAGGTCGCCCAGAAAAAGCGCGATGCCATTGCCACGGAGAAAGAGCTCCAGGCGCGCCATACAAAGCGCGAAATCTTTTGGGCGCAGTTCATCAACGAGATAAACGAACACAATGACATGTGCTCCAACATTAGCCCATCCAAGGATAATTGGATAGGAATA
>JBFMGN010000992.1:0-1577 GCA_040752435.1 Spirochaetota bacterium | reverse complement strand
CATCGGCGAAACCCTGCAGGAGCGCCAAAAGGAGCAGACCTTCGATGTCCTGCGGCGCCAGGTGTTGCACGGATTACAGGAGATATCAGCAACCGATCCGGAAAGGCTGATCATTGCCTACGAGCCGGTGTGGGCCATCGGCACCGGGGTGACCGCCACCAAGGAACAGGCCCAGGAAGCCCACCGTTATATCCGCGACCTGCTGGCCGGATTGTGGGGAAGCGAAACCGCCGAGAGGATCAGGATCCAGTACGGCGGCAGCGTCAAGCCGGAGAATATCTCCGAGCTGATGGCCCAGGAAGACATCGACGGGGCGTTGGTGGGAGGGGCCAGTTTGGAGGCTGACTCCTTTGCAAAAATCGTAAAATTCTAGTATTTGAAAATTAAAGAAGCCCGGATCGAATGATCCGGGCTTCTTGTTTTCTTAAAATGGTTGGAAGCGGGCCTTCTCCCAATAGGCACTCATGAACAGCTTTTGCTGTTTGACCAAAGCTTCTAAATGTTTCTTTTCCCAATTGACCAATACCGTCAAAAGGGATTTTAATTTTGGGTCTTTAGTGGTGCTTTTCATTTTGCCATAAAAATCGATGGAGCTCTGCTCCAATAATATGCCTATGGACAGGGCTGACATCTCGTAATGTTTGTCCTTTATCCGCTTGACGAATTCTTCTGAGAAGATCGGACTTTTCCCGGCGGTAGAAACTTTCGATTTGCCTTTTATTTTATCGGTGTTCCATTTCTTATTCTGGCTGTAAGAGTCCAGCCCGTCCAGCAGTGTCTGGCGATGAAGTTCCTCGTCCTTGGCCAGAGCCCGGAAAACTTCCTGGGCCTTTTTGTCGGTGGTGATGGCCGAAGCGGTCATATAATGATGATAGCCGTCCTGCTCGGCCATGATGGCCAGTTTCAGAAGTTCGATGGCCTTTTGCATGCTCGTCTCCTTTACGTTAATTGGATTCCAGGGTGAACTCCCGGACGCCGAACCAGAAACCAATGTCGCTGATGCTGTCGATCTCTGCCTGGATCAGATTATAGTGCGATTCCTCCATCTCGGCCAGACGGAAATATATGCCTTTGGCAGTGACATCGGCCTCCTTGTTGCCCTGGCGCATGTAAAAATCGGCTGCCTTGCGTTCCAGATCGAGCGCGATGTTCAGGGCGGTCAGGTCGTCCGAGGTCCCTTGTTCGGCTTTGATCTTGGCCTGCTGCGATGAGAGCTTGGGCACGACCTCTTCGATATCGGACGGAGCGATGTCAATACCTATCCACTTTTTGCCCTGCTGAAGGCGATTGCGTTCCTTTTCCAGAAGCTCCATATGTCCGAACTCATCCTGGGCCAGGCGAATGAACATACCCTTGCCGGATTGAGACTTGGTGCTGCGGGCGAATTTGAGGTAGCTTTCCAGCCCGGTCTTTTCGCCCTTGATGGCCTTGTTGATCGCGGTAATAGCTTGTTCAAAAGAAGTCTTTTTATCCATATCATTCCTTTCAATCATTTATTACATTTTACTTCCGATGCAAGGTAAATGCAAGCTATTTTATAACTATGGCACTGGTCGAGAATTCCGGCGTCATCTGCC
>JBFMGN010000991.1:0-1585 GCA_040752435.1 Spirochaetota bacterium | reverse complement strand
AGAACCGGCTCAATAAGAATGAATTTACAGCCTATCAGGCTTCTGAACGCGGCGGAATAGTACGAGTCAGTGTCCTACGCGAACGTGTGTTACTCAGCGGACAAGCGGTAACGGTCCTCCGTGGAGAACTTATATAATTACGACTGGCTAACAGGCAGGAAGCGTGTGCCTGCTTAATAAAGCCCCCCAAAAGAGGTAAAATATAAGTGCAGGAGGTAAGAGGAAATATGGCGGAACAGGAAATTCAGGCAGTGACCGGAGCTTTCGGTTATTCGGGAAAATATATTACGCAAAGATTACTGGATAAAGGTCATAGAGTAATCACGTTAACCAATTCGCTTCATCGATTGAATCCTTTTGGAGAAAGGGTGCAGGTACATTCTTTCAATTTTGATCATCCGGATAAACTTACTCAATCCCTTAAGAGGGTGTCTGTTCTCTACAATACATACTGGGTAAGATTTAATCACAAAATGTTTACTCACGCTGATGCTGTCAGAAATACCATAACGATGTTCCAGGCCGCGAAAAAGGCGGGAGTAGAACGGATCGTCCACGTTAGCATAACCAATCCATCTGAAGATTCTCATCTTGAATATTTCAGCGGCAAGGCAAAGCTAGAGAAAGCATTACAAGAATCAGGATTGTCGTATGCCATTCTTCGGCCTGCGGTTCTTTTTGGAAAAGAGGACATCCTCATCAACAATATCGCCTGGGCTCTCCGCCGGCTGCCGGTGTTTGGGGTATTCGGCGATGGTCAATATCGACTTCAACCAATTTATGTGGATGATCTGGCAAAATTGGCAGTTGAGCAAGGTGAGAAACGCGAGACTACCATTATCGATGCAATTGGGCCTGAAACCTTTACATATCGAGCTCTGGTTGAAAAGATCGCAGAAATCATCGAAAAGCGAAGACCTGTTATTTCTGTTTCGCCTGCCATCGGATATATTACCGGCAGTATTATCGGTAAGCTTGTTAATGACATTTTTATTACACGTGAAGAGATTGAAGGACTGATGGCCGATCTGCTGTATGTTGATTCACCGCCAGCAGGAACAACAAAATTGACAGATTGGGCAAAGCAATATGCCGACTCGCTTGGAAGGAAATATGCCAGTGAACTTGCCAGAAGAAGGGACAGGGATTCCGAATACAAGGGTGCCTGACGAATAGTTTAACGCCAGTACCGGGTGCGCCTTGTTAGCCTTTGCCTTCCCGAAGTGGTCGTAGCCCAATTCTCTCGCTATCGGGCCTTTTCCATTATCTCGGCGCGGTCCTTTTGCCCCAGGATTCGATCCATAATCCAGGCGATAAACACGATCCCCGCTATGTCGACGACGAGACGCGTGACGGTGAAACGGGCTCCCAGGTTGGAGAGTTCGAACATGAGCATGGGAATCTTTGTGGTCGACCACGCGCCGAGGAAGATCAGGACGTTACGAAGGCTCGCCCCTTTCTTCAAGAGGACCTGGGCTACGGGGAAGGCCCCATACAGCGGACCGGCCGCAGCAGAGCCGAGAAAGATGGCAAGCATAATCCCCTTCAATCCGGAATTTTCGCCCATGAAACGGCTCATCTGCTC
>JBFMGN010000990.1:0-1588 GCA_040752435.1 Spirochaetota bacterium | reverse complement strand
CAACCGATAAGTAATGCATAAAGTCATTAATATCAAAAAGGTGCAAATAATTTTTTAAATGCTTTTTATAGTTATTTATCCCGATTATTTCGATATTGCCGCGCCCTCGTTTTTGAAAACATTTCCTTATAATAAAAGCAATTATTTCGTCATGACAGATAAGCCCGTCCAAACCGGAAAGCTGCATGTACTGATCCGTAATTTCTTCAATTTCATGAATAACCTCCTCACGCTCGATATGAGTGTGGTATAGTTTAATAAGTTCATTTTCCACAGGTTTTCCAAAATTCTCCATCACTTCCGTGAAATACTTGAGCCGAATTCTGTCGATGTACGCGTCGGAACTGTGACCCAGGTATCCGATGTGGGATAATCCGGCCATGTGTTCAAGAACAATCTCGAAGATGGCGCGAACATCGTAAGAAACGGAACTTATTTTTAAATTTACAGGCTGACGATAAATAAAAACTATGGGAATACTTCGTTCCAGAAGCGTGTTGTAGCCATGTAAGTTGACGGCTTCGTTTTTTTCATTTACCAGGGGAAAGACTATGACACCGGCTATTTTGTCGTCTGCTATTTTTTCCAGCAAAGCCTTTTCCCTTTCCGGATTTTCTTCCGAAGAATACACCACCAGATCATACACGCCCTCAATCTGTTTTCGTATAGATTCTACAGTTTCCAGGAAAAAAACGGAAAATATATCCAACTCGGATTGTTTGTACGGACTTAAAATAGAGATAATCCTGCTCCCAGTCTCTCTTCTTGTTCGCCCTGAGACGAAAGTTCGGCGTCCCCTGCCTGAAGATAACCAGCCTTCTGCGACAAGCTCTGCCAGCGCTTTATTTATGGTTATTCTGCTTACCTGGTACATCCTGGTCAGGTCTCTTTCTGAAGGAATTTTACTCCCTTCGGGCCATAATCCCTCCTGAATTTTTTTAAGAATGATGCCTTTTATCTGTTTATAGCGCGGGATGTAACTGTTTTTATCGACGAAACTATTTGTTGTATTATTATTGGCCATACCAATAATGTAAATAAACTAAAAAACAAGTCAAGAATATAAAAAATTATAAAAAAATATTGACAAAAGAAAGTACCGATTGTAAAATTAGTACTACCAATTTTTAATTATGGTATTACCAACTATGATAAATCAATGAATGCTGAAATAGAGAAATACAGGGGAAGAAACTTCCCAATGCGGGACAAAATAAAAAGATCTGCTTATGAGCTTTCCAGCAGAACCTCTTTGCAAATTTATCCTTCCGGAAGTGTTGATGCAGTTTTTTTTGATGACATGCTTCTTTTATGTAAAGAGACAGCGGATTATCTTTACTCGGAAGAATATACTCCGCTATCTGTTTTGTATCTCCCCGGAAGCAGGCCTTTTTTAGAAAAAATAGTTGTTCAGCAGACTTCCGGTAAAAAGAACACAAAGGAGAAACTCCTCTCTCTCATGGAATACGTGAGGGATATTAACGAAAGGAATCCTGTCCCGGATGAAATTCTCAAGTTAAAACCCGGTAATGAACGTACTATCGAGGCAACTCAAATCTTTTACGGGGGCACAGAAGAAGAATTAATA
>JBFMGN010000099.1:0-8324 GCA_040752435.1 Spirochaetota bacterium | reverse complement strand
ATCCGATGAATCCTATTATAAGATGATTTATGATGGCTTGAGTAACATCAGCATTATTAAGAATCAAGATGCAGCCGATAAGGTTATCCTTATAAGGAGTTTTACCAAAACTTATGCGATGCCTGGCTGGAGAGTGGGCTATTTGATAGCGGAAAAGAAGTTAAAAGAAGAATTGCAAAAAGTTTTAGAATGGAACAATCTCTACTGCAATTATTTTTCTCAGAAGATCGCTGCGTATATTATGCGCACGGCTTCCAAGTGGCTGAAAGAAGTCAATGGTGAGTTTCAGAGAAATAGAGATATTCTTTTCAGCTTTATTAAATCAAGCCTTATTTTCAATGCAGTTGAACCAAAAGGCAATCCGTTCATTCTTCTCAATGTGAGTAAAATTAAAGAAAGTTGTGAAGATGTAAGCCTGCTCCTTTTGGAAAAGTTCGGCATCCCTTCTGTTCCCGGCATATATCATATGTCAAACAAGCATCTAAGGATCGCCTTTGGAGGAGAAGAAGAGGAGATCAGGCTGCTGGTTGAGAGATTAAAAGAAGCCGAAAAATACTTTATAAAGCTTGGAAAAGTGAAAGTATCTTAGGAAAGACCAAAAATGAAGCTAAAGGATAAAATTTCCGTAATAACCGGCGCTTCCAGTAAAAGAGGAATCGGGTGCGCGATTGCTAAAGAGTTCGCTAAAGAAGGAGCGCTTGTTGTCGCGACCGACAGGATAGATGTCTCCGAGGTTGTCGGTGAGATAAGAAGCAGCGGCGGCCGGGCTTTGGGGCTCAGCATGGATGTAACGAAATCAGAACAGATCAAAGCTATGGTTGAAAAGGTGTACCGCGAGTACGGTCGAATAGATGGGCTGGTGAACAATGCCGGCATATGTCCTTTTGTACCATTCCTGGATCTGACAGAAGACATCTGGGACGTTACCATCGATGTTAACCTGAAGGGAGTTTTCTTATGCAGCCATGCTGTGACCCAAGCGATGGTAAAGAATAATCAAAATGGGAAGATCATAAATATAGCTTCCATGTGCATTGAGCGGCCCTCACTGCACCAGACTCCATATGCCGCTTCAAAAGGCGGGGTGTATATGCTGACGCGTAATATGGCGTTGGAACTTGCCCCTTATCGCATCAATGTCAACGCAATCGCCCCCGCCTCGATTGAGACCGATATTGCCAGAAGGGGCGAAGAGATACTTCAACAACTTGGATATTATAAAGATAAAGATGTTCGAGCAGGGCATGAAAATCAAACTGGACTTAAGCAAAATAATGTTCCCCCGAAGAACGGGCAGCAGTTGCAGCCTTATGATGTAGCCAGGGCAGCCGTGTTCCTCGCTTCAGATGATGCCAATAATATCACCGGTGAAACGATCCGGATTACCGGTTTTCATGAGATAAGATAATGGGGAAGACTATCACTATTCAGGAAAATGGAGTTCATTTAAATATTGAAATAACCGGTACGGGTGAGGTAAGACTTCTTCATTTTTCATCTCTTGATCTTGATGAAGACAAAATCGGTGATGAAAAGGGAAGAGAAATGTTTCACATTGTTGAGCTTAAGGTATCCGGCGAAGAGCAGTATGGCTTAAGCTCAAAGCACATCGGCCCGAAGCTGGCAAAAATACTTAATTATGCGGAGCACAAAGATTATAGAAACAAATTGGGGCGGAAATTGGAAATATGGATGGAAACGGCGGGGCTATTCGTGGTAAGTCATTTTCAGTTTTTTGATTCCGTTTCTATTATAAGAGCATGGACCGAGCTTAAGAACATGTCGCGCGAAGCAAAGGGTGTTGAAAGCGTCTCCTCTTTTTTTCTGAACGGAATTGCCAAAGAGGGATTCCAACAATGGAGTGAGAAAAGCAGATTGCATATCCCCCACAACGGCATGTGCGGTGAGGCCCAGTGGAAGAGTTACGGCCTGCCTGAAATCGGACTCTCAAAAGTTCATGCGCATTCCTCAAAACGCCTGGCATTCAGCGGTACAGGAACCTGTTCTACCTCTGAGTATCTTCCTATGGGATGTTTTGAAAACGTCGAATGCGGCACCTGCCTTTTCTGGCAGATCGAGAATAACGGTCCCTGGTATTGGGAAATAAGCGATATCCGGGATCACTTATATCTTTATCTCAGCGGCCCGACTGAGAATGAGAGCCACTGGTGGAAAAAACTGAATCCAGGGGAAAGCTTTACATCAGTGCCTGCTGCCGTAGGTGTGGCGAACGGGAGTTTCGAGCAGGCAATACGCGAACTTACCCGCTATAGAAGAATAATCCGGAGGGCAAACAGGGACAACGAGAAATTGCCTGTTATATTTAACGATTTTATGTACTGCCTGTTTTCCGATGTCACAGCCGAAAAAACATTTCCCCTTGTGGATACGGCCGCCGGATTGGGATGTGAATATTACGTCATCGATGCAGGCTGGTACTCAGAAGGCTGGTGGTGGGATGGGGTTGGGGAGTGGATTCCTTCCGAAAAGCGCTTCCCCAGAGGAATCAAAGAGGTCACTGACTATATCAGGGCAAAAGGGATGATCCCTGGTCTGTGGATCGAAATTGAGGTTATGGGGGTAAATTGCCCTCTGGCCGAAAAAGTTCCGGCTACATGGTTTTTCCAGAAGCATGGGAGAAAGATCATCCAGCAAGGCAGGTATCAACTTGATTTTCGCAATCCTGAGGTGGTCCGGCATGCAGATGAGGTCATAGATAGAATTGTCAGAGGTTATGGAGTCGGTTACATAAAAATAGATTATAACATCGGTAGAAAATACTTTTCCGCCAGAAGAGTTCGGCTGGATTTTGAACCCCGGTCATTATCTCGCAGAGGATGAATGGGTATCATCCCCCTTCTGTAAGGCTTCAAATATAGAGATCAGATCCGGCAATGCTATCCAGTTTGACCTCATTCCCGCACCTGAGCCTGCTTATTTTGGCGCAAATATGGAAGATGGTGTTGTGATAGCCGATGAGCATTCCTTTCACAAAATATTTCTGGAAAAAAGGATAAATCAGAAGTATCGGCAAAATGGATACAATAATCATTGAAAACTTTATCTGGGTGAATAGAAGCTGCATCCGCGTGCTTACTTCATCCAGGCGCACTGCATAGCTTTGTAACAAATCAGGAGAAGAAGCCATCAAGACTTTCCGTAGATATAACTGAAGAGGCTGAAGCCTTTCATTCCTTAAAAAAACTAACGCATTGAAATAGCTATTCCAATGATTGACTCCATAAAAGATGATGAGAGTGGCAATAATGGGCTTGCTCAAGGGCACAATTATAGCTCGAAGAATTCTAAACTCGGAACAGCCTTCGATTTTAGCGCATTCGATCAGTTCCTCAGGGATGGATGTTTGTATATATGTTCGGCAGATAATTAAGTTCCAGACTGAAATAAGAGGCGGTATTATCATCGCCCATCTTGTATTGTACATTCCGAGTTTGACAACTATGAGGTATAGAGGTATCAGCCCTCCGCTGAAGAACATCGTAAACAAGAAGAAAAATGAAAAGAAGCTCCTTGCAAAGAATTTTCTTCGTGTCAGCGGATAAGCAGCAAGCATCGTAAAAGTTAAGTTGAGAAACGTTCCAAAGAAAGTATACAGGATCGTATTATAATAAGCTTGCCATACTTCTTTTTCTGCGAATATCGTCTTATACGACTCCAGATAGAACCCTTTCGGATAAAGCAATATATCGCCTCGAGAAACATAATATGGGTCGCTGAATGAAGCGTTCAATACGTAGATCAAAGGCAGGAGGGTAACAATAACAGCGATAAATACTATTGAATAGGCAATAAAAGTGAATAATCTCTCAACGAAGTCTTTTGTACGCATTGCCTCTTCCTTTTATCTTTGGAGGCTCTTGCAAAAATAGTAAGCCCCCTTCGAGGGCGAGAAGCTAGGGCAAGCATATGGGGTAGCCACGGAATCACGCGGAAAAACACGGAATGTAAGAAATTTTGTATTGTAAATATTTAAAATATTTCCGTGTATTTCCGTGGCTAATTTCCCTTGATTTTTGAAATTAGCTCTTTGTTGTATTAATATGGATTTCCCGAACCTCGAGTCATTTACCATAAAGAAGTCTCTTGCGTTTTTCTGGCAATAAAATTAAAAATAATGACTACAAAAAAGTTTATGACCGAATTGAAAAATCCTACTGCAGCACCATAGCTGAATCTCGCATCCAGGATTCCGCTTCGGTAGATATAAGTTGAAATGATATCGGACGTCTCATATGTACTTGGGCTGTACATAAGAATCACTTTTTCATAGCCGACTGATAATATTTGACCCAGCGAAAGGATCATCAATATAATAAAAATATTTTTTATGGCCGGCAACTTGATATATCTTACTTTATGCCATTTGTTTCCTCCATCAATCGCCAGTGCCTCGTATAATTGCGGATCAATAGTTGATAATACAGCAATATATAAAATGGAGTTTATGCCGAAAATCTGCCATATTCCACTTCCAATGTATAGCGGCCTGAACCATTTGGGCGAGGACCAGAAATTAATTTTCTTGAATCCGAATTTAGCCAGAATTACATTCACAACTCCATCATGGACGGATAAAAAATTGTACATTATGCCGACAAGAACAACAGTGGAAATAAAATAGGGGGCATAGCTTAAAGTCTGCGATGTTTTTTTTATCCATGCTCTGTCGATTTCGTCAAGACCCAAGGCAAAAATTATGGGAACAGGGAGCGAAAAGATAATATTGTAGACTGACAGCAAAAAGGTATTTCTAATTAATCTTACAAAGTAAAAAGATTTGAAAAACTCTTTGAACCATTCAATTCCGACCCACTCGCTTCCTATTATACCCTTTCCAATTCTGTAATCTTTAAATGCGATGATCAAACCATACATTGGCACATAATGAAAAATGATGAAATATAGAGCCGGCAGAAGAATTATTGTAAGCAACTGCCAATCTCTCGCTATTAATTCGAACAGGTTTTTCTTGTTTTTCATGCACTGATTATCAAAAGAGCATTAAGCCCCTGCCTTTTTTTGATTCTTTATTCTCGACATGATTACCTCTTTGGAATGATTTATATGATCGCTCATGATCTTATCCGCTAAACTCTCATTTCTTTCCTTGATTATTTTTACTATTTTTTTGTGGCCTTCAAGTGAAGCTCTTCTCTCCTCGGGATTCCAAAGGGTTTTTATCCTGTACCTCAAGATATGCGTATGCAGGTGAGATAAGAGCTCGCATAATTTGTAATTCCCGCTGGCGATGAAAATAGTCTCATGGAATTTTGTATTGAGCTCAATGATTATCGCAACGTCATCTCTTTTTGTGTTTAATTCCATGTTTTCAATGACTCGCTCCATTTTTTTAATTTCTCCATCTGAGATGTTTTTGAGCGCAAGCTTCAGCGCATGGCATTCCAATACAAGGCGTACATCAAATAGATCCTCCACCTCTTTTTCAGTATCATCGATAACCGCATACCCGCCGCTCCGCACTTTTCGCAGCCATCCATTCGCTTCAAGCCGGGAAAGCGCCTCTCTCAATGGAGTCCTGCTTATCGACATTTGAGAGGCTATTTCTATTTCTTTGAGTCGCTGGCCCGGCTTCAACCCACCTATGATAATGGCATTCTGAAGAGTAGCATAGACCTGTTCACCCAATGATTTGCGGTGTTCGACTTCAAGCTCAAAGATGTTTTTTGCTGTTTTTTTCATACTCTCCTAATCCCATCGCGGCTTCAGCCGCAAGTCAAAAATTTTTTCAAAAGAATAAAAATTTAAACTTTGATAATGCATAATGAAAATATAATTGTATTATTGTATACAATATTCAGGCCTTGTCAACAGGTAGATAACCTTATCTAAGGATGGCTGAGCTTCCTTAGATGTATGTTCGTGACTGAGGAGTCATGAGGCGCGCTGCTGGTCTTGCCGGGGAATGAATGAATAGTAAATGTACCTTCGCTTTACCAAGCGAGTACGCAGCGTGCTTGCGTTTGTTATGCGCTCGTGACCGAATTTCTGTAGTCAGACCTTTTGAACTTCAATATCCTCTTGTGCTGTAACCCCATATCTATACTCCATTCTAAACTCTTGGGGCGTGCGGTCTGTCCAGCGCTTGAATGAGCGGTGAAATACGCTCGGCTCGGAAAACCCCAGTAAGTAGGCGATCTCGCTGATAGCCATGGTGCGATCCCGCAAGTACCGCATTGCCATGCCTTTTCTGACCTCATCGAGCAAATGTCGATACGACGTGCCTTCTTCTTTCAGTTTCATCTGTAGTTTACGAACACTCACCGCCTGCCGCTTGGCAATCTCTTCAATCCCCGGCAACACTCCGGACATCATGCTTGCGAGTATCCGGCTCGTTCTGTAACTGAATGAATCGGTTGCACTCACGGACTTGAGCATAGCAGTTGCATTCGTTTCGAACGCTGCCAGCAATTGCGGGTTTGGTTCCCTGATTGGAAGACGCAAGCTTGCGGAGTTCATGACCAAAGCGTTCCTGGATTGACGGAAACGAATAGTGCAGCCAAAGACGCGGTCATATTCTTGTTTGTTGGTTGCCGCGGCGTGCATGAATTCAACCCTGACTATACGGATCTGTTGCTCTGTGAGCAACTTGGTGTAGGAATAACTTCCGGAAAGCTTGTACTCTGCGAGTTGCCGTAGGCTGTTGATTGACTTGTCGAGAATGGCTGATTCGATGACTGTGCAGTTCTTTTCTTCGTAGAAGCTTGTTCTTGTTGTTTCATCGACGAGTCGCTCGTAGGTGCTGAACTTCTCCAATGCCTGAAGTAGGGTCGCGCAATTCATCATGACATAGCCAAGGATATGTGAGAACCCTTTGGTGAGAAACTCGCCCATGTGAAGTCCTACGAATTCATCCCCCGTCATTCGCTGAGCAAGGGAGAGTTTGCTGTCCGGGAATTCAAACGTTTCGATTGGGAGTCCAGCCTCGGCACAGAACGCTCTTCTCGATATCTGCAACCCGTCAAGATACGAAAGTATCGGAAACACCTTCGTCACTGAGACAAACAAGCGGTCTTTCATAGCCATGCGTAAAATATCAATAGATTTGCACGATCGGTCATTTTTATGTCCGCCTTGCTACGTTATATTAAGTTTAAACCATAATTGGTTATGAACACAAGGAGGAATGTATGAAAAACACAGTTCTTATCACAGGAGCATCAAGCGGAATTGGTGCCGCGCTAGCAAGGGAGTTCGCCATAAATGGCCATGACCTTGTACTTATTGCACGCAATACGAACCGACTCGAAACCATCTCATCAGAACTCAGGTCACAGTACGGTGTGCTCGCCAAGGTTATTGTGCGTGACCTGGCGGATCGGAATTCCGCTGAAGCTATTTACCGCCAACTGCAGAACGAGAAGATTAGCATTCAGATCCTCATAAACAATGCCGGCTTTAATGTGTACGGAGAATTCATCCGAACAAGCCTAGAAAGTGAACTTCAACTGATCGAAGTTATGATCGCTTCGACGACTCGCCTTACGAAGCTCTTTGTAAAGGATATGGTTACTCAAGGTCGGGGTAAGGTGCTGAATGTTTGCTACACAGGATCATTCGCCCCAGGACCCCTGGATGCGGTATATCAGGCATCGAAAGCGTACATGTTGAGCTTTTCGGAGGCGCTTCACGAGGAACTCCGCGGAACTGGTATCACGGTTACTGCACTATGTCCAGGAGCAACCGAAACTGAGTTTGCACAGCGAGCCAATATGAGCGACACTCGACTCTTCAAGGGAATGACTATGTCGGCGGAGTCGGTCGCAAAGATCGGGCTAAAAGCAGCCATGAAAGGGAAACGCAGTGTGGTTGCTGGCTTTCTCAACAGATTGCTCGTACTCTCCATCCGCTTTCTACCGAAGGGTACGCTGTTGCGAACCACAAGACTGTTGCTGAGCAAAAACTGAAGCCTGTGGTTGCGGGCTTCCCTTAGGGTGGCCATACCGCCTAATGGCACGCGGTTCAGTCGTGTGTGGAACGCCAGTCGGCTGCATGCAGTATTCAAGTAAGCCGCTTCGCGGCCAGTATCCCTATTAGAAAAATCTTAATTTATTTGGCATAGTTTTTCCACACAAATTTTTTGGAGGAAAACTATGAAAACAGAACAGCAAGATTGGTATGCTCAGATGGTCCAGAAACTCCAGTTAGGTGGAAAGATCGACCGAACCCAGCAGGCCTATACCCGTGCAGTCCATCAGTTAACGGTCCATTACAACAAAACGCCGGAGTCTCTTACCGAAGAAGAACTAGAGAAGTACTTTCTCTACCGCAGAAATGAAAGCGAG
>JBFMGN010000989.1:0-1589 GCA_040752435.1 Spirochaetota bacterium | reverse complement strand
AGGATTGTCAGTTCAGTATCGGCTACCTGCTCGATCATTTTTTTGATATTCAGTATCGGATTGCTGTCGCCGATAAAGTTTTCATACTCAGCCCGGGATTTCAGCTTTTTCTTCAGGGTTTCATTTTCGCAGGCCAGGGCTTTTCGCTCCAGCACCTTGCCTATGGTAATTTTCAACTCATCATTATCAAACGGCTTGGTAATAAAGTCATCTGCTCCGGCATGCATGGCATTGACAACGTTTTTGGCCTCTCCGTGTGCGGAAAGCATAACTACGGCAATCCGCTTCGAAATGGCCTTGATTCTCCCCAGAAGCTCGATCCCGTTAATATCCGGCATGCTGATGTCCATCAGTATCAGGTCAGGAGTCTCGTTTCTGGCCTGTTGAATAGCTGTCTTCCCATCTTCGGCAGAAAAAACCTTATATCCTTCCTTAGTCAGCGCCTCGGTTAGTATCCAGATCAATTCAGGATCATCATCAACTAATAAAATTGTTACTTTCTTGTCTTTCATTTACTTAACTCACCTATACGCTTTCCTGAAAATTGATGATTAATTATAATTGTCAAATTGAAGCTTATGGTTGCCAACATACACCACGTCAGCAGTGGAGCCGCCGCCGTGGTTCCTGAATCCCCTGAATATTGTATGCCCCTGCGTCCATGCGGACAGTCCCGAGATGCTCATCATTACTCTTTACTAACGGGAATGTACAGCATAAAGGTGGTTCCTTTATTAACTTCGCTTTGGACCTCGATATAACCATTATGGGCCTGGATGATCTGGTTGGCGGCAGCCAGTCCTAATCCGGTACCCGATTCTTTGGTGGTGAAAAAATGCTCGAAGATTTTTTTTTGAATTTTGCAGGGGATTCCAACCCCTGTATCAGTAAACCTTACCAGCACATACTTTGTCTGAGAGCTGTCGGCAGAGAAGTTCTGGGCCGAAACCCGAAGCTCTCCTCCAGAGGGCATGGCTTCGATAGCATTGACAATGATATTGAGAAAGGACTCCTTGATCCGCTCTTCGTTAACACAGGTTGGGCTTACATGCTGGAGCGATTCGCGGGTGAGAGAAATTTTATGTCGGTAGAGGTCGTTTCTCACCAGATTTAATGCCTGGTCCAGGGTAGCGTTTAAATCCACTATTCTTCTTTGAAACCGGTCAGGGTTTGAAAACAACAGAAGCTCCTTCACCAGTGCGTTGAGCTGAAAAACACTGTTGTTCACTACTTCCAGGGACTTGTTTCGAAAGTCGTCATCATACCACCGGTCCTCCAGGTTCTGTAACGCTCCCTTGATCTTGGTGATTGGATGCCGCAGATCATGAGCGATTTCGGAAATCATCTCGCCCATAGTGATCAGTTGGGTGGATTTTGCAATACAGGAAGCCTTTTCATACAAAGAAACCGCCTGTGAGGCAATGATCGACAGGAATTGGCGTCTCTCAAAAGGAGAAAATGCCTTTTTGACACTGCTCCCCAGGCAAAAGATTCCGTACAGCTCATGGTCGATCGTTATCGGAACAGCGAGAAAGGACTCCAGGATAAGCTCGTGAAATCCATGATTCCGAAAATGGATCATCAGAGGT
>JBFMGN010000988.1:0-1590 GCA_040752435.1 Spirochaetota bacterium | reverse complement strand
GAAGCGGATTTTGTTCGACGGCTAGTAAATGAACGTCTCCAAACCTATTTCCACCCATTAAAGGGAGGCCCTGATGGGAAAGGCTGGGAATTTGGCCGGGATGTCTATATATCGGAGATATGCAAGGTGATTGAAGACACAGAAGGTGTCAATCATGCAGAGGATGTGGAAATCTATTCCAGTTTTTATGATGATGGAATGCCGGCGATTACCCTTCCGAAAAACAAAGATCTCACTCAATTGCTGTACCACGTTGAGTTGGGAGAAGAGTATCTGATAACTTCAGGAGAGCATCTCTTGTCCATCCCGGGCATAACAGAACTCTCTCCTGCTCCAGCCCTATTTCTTGGGAATACCAGCAGTAGGGAACTTCATAATTTGAAAAATATCCAGGCCAATTGTCGGATCAGTACGATACATTCGGAAAATAAAAAATTTTTCCCGTGCATCTCTGAAGCCTTGAAAGAGGGTTATGATTTTTGTGCCTGGTGTTTTGGTCGAGATTATTCTACCCGATAGGAGGGGAACATAGATGCCATTATCCTTGCCACACTTAGATGATAGAACCTTTGCCGATTTGGTCTCCCAGATGCAAAGCCTCATCCCTCGCTATACCAAAACGTGGACGAATCACAATCCTTCTGATCCAGGAATAACTATCTTAGAGCTTTTAGCTTGGTTAACGGAGATGATCCTTTACCGGTTGGACCGGATTCCTGATCGATCCTATCTAAACTTTCTGGAGCTGATCGGGGTGGATGTATCCGGCGCATTGGAATCAGAGAGTCTCGAAGATCTGCTTGCTGAGGGATTAAAGAGAATTCAGGAACGATACCGGGCCGTTACTGATCAGGACTTTGAGAATTTGGCCAAACAAGCGGCTCCTGAGAAAGTCGCTCGCATTAAAGTTGTTTCCAACCAAAATCTTGAAAGGACCACACCCACCGGTGAAGGCCATGTGAGCCTTATTGTTTTACCAGCTTATAATTATATCGGATTGCCCGGTGAGCCGCAGGAACGTCTTTCCGGACTGGAGAAAGCCATGAAGAGTGACTCGGCTGCATCATTACGTCACGATATACTCGGATATCTTAATCCTCGCCGGCTTATTACCACCGGAGTTCATGTAGTCGGCCCCCAATTTACCAATATACATCTACACATCAGGGTGAGGGAAAAGTCCGGGGTCGATATAGATATGTTAAAAGAAAGAATAAAAAAAAGAATTACGACTTTCTTAGATCCCTATGAGGGAGGGGAGGATGGGAGAGGATGGCCTTTCGGAAGGGATGTCTACCGGTCAGAACTGTACCAGCAGATCGAAGGGATGGAAGGTGTGGACTACGTTGAGGAAATGCTAATGGATGATAATTCCACAAATTCTTTCATCACTGTTGAAGAAAATAATCTTGTTTGTCTCAAAAACCTGGGTATAAATGAATAAAATGAAAAAAAATTAAGAAAAATAGGTAATAAAAAGAATAAATAATAAGAAGAATCAGTAAAAGGAGAAGACCTTGAGCAACCTCAGTCCTGATGATGTACCAAGCCGCTATTTACAGCACTTGCCTGGGATATACCAGCAAGATG
>JBFMGN010000987.1:0-1607 GCA_040752435.1 Spirochaetota bacterium | reverse complement strand
AGTATACGGCAATTTTTGTCCTATAACCGGGCTCTCTAACGATTTTAAATATTTCAACAGTCTGATCGTAAATCTCTGGCACTTCAAGCTCAAAAATGCGCTTTACAAATTCCGTATGAGTACGAGACAAAATTATCTGAAGTCCCGATGGTGTTTTGTTTACCTCTTGTATTAAGGCTTTAATTCGATCATTCGGACGATAGACCTCTCTCGGCGATTGAAATCTTTTAGGTAGAATACCTTCGGCTTTCCCAAGATCTACGTATATGTTGCCGTTTCGCTCCCTTTGGTAATAACCGATTATCATTTCTCCGACCTTATCTTTGAACTCAGAGTAAAGCGTATCTTTCTGTATCTCTTTTAATGTCTGTTTCGCCTTCTGTTTTGCACTTTGCACAGAAACACGATCAAATTCTTGCGGGTTTATCTCAATAAGAAGTTCGTCGCCTAATTCACACTCTTCGTTATACGTCAGCGCATCCTCCAGTGATATTTCCGTCACCGGATCCATCACTTCATCTACGATACTTTTTTTTGCATAAATTGCAACATCGTTGCCATCGTCACTGAACTTAACGACTGCATTCTCTGCCATTCCGAATTTCCTTTTATACGCCGCAAGAAGAAATTCCTCTATGGTTTTCCGCACAAGATCTTCGGAAATTCCCCGATCCTGTACAAGCTGCCTGACGGCATCTGCCAGTCCAGAAGCCATTTTTCTCCTCTCCTTAAAATTAGTCCAACTTGGCCTTGATAATGGTATCAAAAGCCATTTCCCTATCTCCATTCTCGGTTGCTAAAATCATTTTATCATTAAGCACACCTTGTATTGTACCCTTTATCCAACCATCCGAGCCATTGATTAATATTTTTATTCCACAGCCGAAGAATACCTTAAACTCATCGGCGCTTTTTAAGACCCGCCCGACACCCGGTGATGAAACCTCCAGATGTACATCCCTTGTATTCTCAACTACTTCAATCCGAGGCATTACCGCCCTGTACACCTCAGTGCAATCATCTATGGAAATACCCCCCGGCTTATGGATTACCAGGTGTATCTGCAGTCGGTTTTCTACATGCCGCGATTTAATTTCTACAACACAATAACCCATCCTGCTCACTAAGGGTTCAACCACCGGAAATAATTTATCCTCTGTTTCTCTAAACTTCATTTTCGGTCAACCCCATTGCGGTACCCTATATAAAAAAAGAGTCGTTCCGCCGACTCTTTATAGTTTCTAAAAAACATAAAGATATACTATAAGGATAACAATAAGAATAATATATGTCAACGGCTTAAAGAAAGTGGGAACTAGGTTCAAGGCTTAATCTATTGCAAGAGTAAGAACGTGGATCGTCTTGACCCCTGAACTTAAGAGAACCCGGCTGCATTCGTTGGCGGTAGAACCTGTAGTGAAGATATCATCCAACAGGACGAGTTTTTCGGGCAATTGTTGAGTTTTACCTTTTATTCCTATTTTCCCCCGTAAATTGACTACCCGTTCCTTAAAATCAAGCGTCTTCTGCTGCCTTGTGTTACCTCGATACAAAAGCGGCAGGATCCTGATTCCATATTTCCCGGCTAAAAAAGAAGTTATGATCTC
>JBFMGN010000986.1:0-1610 GCA_040752435.1 Spirochaetota bacterium | reverse complement strand
TAAAAAGCAGCCGCAATGGGTGATAATACGGTACGTGTATCTTTGACCCGGATATAGACGATGTTTTGGCTGTATTTCTGAAGCGGGTTTGAATAAACGATGCCGGCTGCCCCCCTTTCAATGGCGGCTGGTATAAAATTGTGGCCGTCCGTATGCATTCCTCTAAGCGCGAAAAACAGGTTGCCATGTTTGACACGGCGGGAATCGTAGGCCAGCCCCGATATCTCAGGGTCTTTTTCACCCGTCTTCTGTAAAATATTGATATTCCGCGTTAAGACTGATAATCTGTTCCCAGGCATGGCATGATAGTAGCAATACAATTTTATTTCTTCAAGTGATTAAAGGTGTCAAAACTGGAAGCGACTGTTATTGTTTCGACGGATAAAAAGACACCCCCGCTATCGATAAACTACCTTAACAGGCAGCTTATCGCGTATATCGGCAATAAAAGAAGGCTTCTGCCCTTCCTGTTCCAGGTATTTTCGACCTTAAGCCAGAAAGCCACCATAGGAAAATTCCTCGATCCCTTTGCCGGTAGTGGTGCGGTATCACGGCTTGCCAAGTATATGGGGTATTCGGTTGCAACCAACGACTGGGAACCCTACGCTGAAATAGTAAACTTTTGCTATATATGCATCCACCGGTATGAATTAGAGGATTTATTCAGAGAGAAAGGAGGAGTCGCGGCTGTTTTTACAACCATAAACAACCTGCAGACGGAGGTTGAACCGTATATCAGCAGGTATTATGCACCGGAAAATACGGAAAAAGCAGATTACAGAAAGGAACGGCTTTTTTACACCCATGAGAACGCCCTGTTTATTGACAGAGTGCGGGAATGGATCGAACAGCAATACCCGGGGGGGATGCCGGGACAGAGGGAACGAAAGGAAAAATACCTGCTTCTATCCTCTCTCCTTTACGAAGCTGCCACCCATGTCAACACATCGGGCGTTTTTAAAGCCTGTCATAAAGGTTTCGGAGGTCACGGTAAAGATGCATTGAGCAGGATTAAAGCCGGGGCGGAGATGGAGATCCCTTATTTGTTAAACAGGGATGCTTTCTGCTCAGTAAGCAAGATGGATGCCGGCGATTTTGTGCGCGGGAAATCGGCCGACCTCTGCTATCTGGATCCCCCCTATAACCAGCACCAGTACGGCAGCAACTATCACCTGTTAAATACCATTGCACTGTGGGATAAACCGCCTGTTTCCTCTGGCCTGGGACCGGACGGAAAACTTAAGGATAAAGCCGGCATTAGGAAAAACTGGGCAGTCACCAAGTCGGACTTCTGCTATTCCTCCACGGCCGCAAGGGCTTTTACCGAACTCATGGATGGGATTGATGCGCGCTTTATCGCATTAAGCTATAACACAGAGGGAATTATCCCTTTTGAAAATTTGTGCGATATACTAAGCCGGCAGGGAAGCCTTCAATTGTTCTGTGAAGATTATATCCTCTTCCGGGGAGGGAAGCAGAGTATTAACCGCAAGGATTATAACCTGGAGTTCATCCTGGTTTTGAATAGAAAAGAAAAACCCGGTAAAGGCGATTTTCTGGATATAAGGCGCTTTATCCTGGAAAGAAAAATAGTGTCGCTCTGTAAAGCG
>JBFMGN010000985.1:0-1621 GCA_040752435.1 Spirochaetota bacterium | reverse complement strand
TCTGCTTAAAAGATTAGTTGATTTCGTTGCTGAAAAACATGTTACCCATGAATGGTCGTTCTCAATTAAATCGCTTTGTTTAGTTTTGTTAATATTTTCAATTTCTAACTCGTTTTTAAAATTAATTATTTCTACGTTATTTAGGCTACCGTCGCCTTTAATGAAAAATGGTATGACTGTCCTAACTGTCGCATCCTTAAAAACATCAACATTTGAATAGTTTGCTATTTTGTCCACTATGTATGTTGTAGCAATATAATTGCGGAACTGTTTGGCATAAAGATTAACAAATAGTGTGTTGGGAACAATAAAAGCAATATACCCCTTTTTTCTAACAATGGCGTTAGCATTTACTATAAAATATTGAGAGGTTTCATAATCCGATACGCAGGTATACTTTTTACCTAAATATGCTTTTACTGGTCTAGTCAATTCAGCCCCATACGGCGGATTTCCTATAACCGCACTGAACCCACCCCGCTTCATTATCTCCGGGAACTCCCTTTCCCAGTCAAACGGGTTTATTTTGGCGCCGTCTTCGTTACCGACCCCACCATTGCTCCCTCCCCTCGAGGGGAGGGCCGGGGTGAGGTTCATCTGCCCCTGGTAAAAATCCGGCCCGATCAAACTATTTCCGCATTTTATGTTCCCGTCAATATTGGGCAAGGCCCGTTCCTTGAACATCTTTAACTGCTGTTCCATGCCTTCCCGGCTTTCGTTCTCCAAAACCTTTAAAAGCAAGGACAGCTTGGTCACCTCCACCGCCTGGCTGTCTATGTCCACGCCAAAGATATTGTTCAAAAGGATCTTCTTGGCCTCATGGGTGGTCAAACGCCAGGCCCCGTGGCCGTCGGTAAAAACGGCCTTGGGGTATTTTTTAGGTTCGTTGGCTGTGTACCAGTTCAAATGGTATTCCAGCAGGTATTTGTAGGCCCCTATCAGAAACGAGCCGGAGCCGCAGGCGGGGTCAAGTATCTTGATGGATTCGATTTCCTTCGGGGTCAGGGACGCAAGCCTCTCTCCGCTGCGGGGAGAGGTTGGAGAGGGGTCAGACTTGGGGTCCAACAGCGCCCCCACCGTATTCTTTACAATATAATCCACAATATACTGCGGGGTGTAATAAACGCCCCCGGCCTTGCGCACTTCGGGCTTTTCCTCCACCTTGGCGTGGTGCCCGGCGGTAAGCCGTATGACCTTGCCTAAAAACTGCTCGTAAACCTGGCCCAAGATCTCTATGGGCATTTGCGAGAACACGTAGGGCGAGGCCGGATAATACATCTGCCCGATTATTTCCTCGAATACCTTGTCGTCTATTTTCAGTTTGGTGGTTATCTGGTCCTTGTTAAAGTCGAACAACCCGGCGTTATAGCGATCATCGGCCTGCTTAAAAACATTAACCAACCTTTTGTAAATATTTGCCGAAGATAACAAACCTTTTAATGTTTCCTGAGCCTCCAAGTTTCGGTCTTCGCATATCCGCAAAAAAATGATCCGGTCAATTATGGTCTGCACTGCAAAGTTAAGGTCATCATTGCTTAACTTTTCATTCCTCATGGCCAGGTTCTTGGCTAATATTTCACGCCAATGCTCGATGTCTTTAAGAAATTCCTTGTCAACCTCA
>JBFMGN010000984.1:0-1627 GCA_040752435.1 Spirochaetota bacterium | reverse complement strand
GCTTTTTTATGCTTCTCACAACCAGGAGTGGGCAGTGAAAGGATTGAAGTTCCAGAAAAGGCGGGGTATGCCGCTCTATATCCAGATTCAGGAACATCTCCTGCAAAAAATCGAAGAAGGTATCTGGCCTGAAGAATCCATGATTCCGACTGAAGCCGACCTGTGCAGAGAATACAATGTAAGCAATATCACCGTACGCGAAGCGATAAAACTCCTCGTCAAAGATGGGAAACTGTCCCGTACTCCGGGTAAAGGCACTTTCGTTACACGGCACAAACTTGAACAGAAACTGAACCGGTTCTTCAGTTTTACCCGCTGGGCGCTGCAGAACGGATTGAAACCGGCATCGAGAATTTTAAGGGTGGAGACAATGGATTGTGACGGCCACATCGCCAGGCATCTCGATATTTCTGAAAATGCCCCGGTAACGCGGATTGAGCGTCTCAGGCTCGGTGATAATGAGCCCTTGATGCTGGAGGTGATTTGGATACCTGCTCAGCTCTGCCCGGATTTGCATCTTAAAGACCTTTCCAATATTCCTTTGAATGATATTATCAATAATGAATATGGTATCCCATTGATCAAGGCCGTGGAATCCATCGAGCCGCGGATGCCGGATGAAAATATAGCGTACCTGTTAGGAATAGATAAGAATGTCCTGCTTCTATATGTAGAGCATACAGCCTATACCAGCAACAACAAAATTGTTTATTTTGTAACTTCCGCCTACCGGGGTGACCGGGTAAAGTTTACCGTAGAACTAACCAGCAGTTGAAGTATGCCGCCTGGTCGAAGGTTTATAAGGAGTATAACAAATGTCGCTTAAATACTTGATGGGAATCGATCTTGGAACGACCGTGGCGAAATGCGTTATATATGACGAGTTGGGTGGAGTAAAGGCGGAAGCGCAGAAAGAAATGGTTATTGTATATCCAGGGCCGGGCGCGGCGGAACAGGATGCCAGGGATTTTTATTCGTTTTCCTGTGAACTAATCAGGAAATGCCTTCAGGAAGAGGATATTGATAAACAAAAGATTGCGGCAATCGGCATCGACAGCCAAATGGGCGGCATAATGACCATTGATAAGAACTACAATCCTGTCACTTACTATGACACACCCCTGGACAGCCGGAGTGCGGCGGAGAACACCTGGATGCATGCTCGTTATGGAGACCTTATCCTGGAAAAGAACGGTTCAATTTCCACCTTCGGCAACAAAATTCTTTACTGGAAAAAAAAGAAGGAATGGAAAGACATTTACAAGTTTATTCAGCCTTCCGGCTTTGTCGCCGGTAAACTGGCCGGGTTGTCGGGAGATGAGGCGTACATGGATGAAACTTTTATCTGTTTTTCGGGCTTCGCCGATTTGAACCGGTTGAGGTGGTCCCCGGAGCTCTGTGACAGTATGGAGGTGGACGACCGGAAACTGCCGAACATACGCAAGCCCACGGACATAATCGGTGCTGTATGCAGCCAGGCTTCGGAAGACACCGGCCTTCCCGCGGGAATACCGATAGCAGCCGGCTGCGGTGACCAGACCGCCGGTTTCGCGGGCGCGGGTATCCTTAAAACCGGGCATATGGTAGATGTATCCGGGACAGCCTGCATCCTGGGCGCCAGTATCGA
>JBFMGN010000983.1:0-1628 GCA_040752435.1 Spirochaetota bacterium | reverse complement strand
CGGAAAGGGGGACGGCTGGGTACATTCTTCCGCTTTGACCGCCAAGCAGATAGTTTTGAAAGCCGGCGATAAAGATGTTCAGCAGTCCGCCTCCAGCAGTGAAGTTGCCCTGGCAGGTAAAGGATTTAATAAGGAAGTGGAAGCTGAATATAAAGAAAAGAATAATATAGATTATACCTGGATCGACCAAATGGAAAAAATCGTATTTCCGCCGGATAAACTGCTTGCGTTCTTAAGCGAAGGCGGCCTGAAACCCGTTGAAGGGGGCGCTCAATGAAAAACTCTAATATACGTGTTCCAGTGCGTTCCGTTTTCTTTATGGTGCTGTCTGGTTCGCTCTTATTTTTCTCATCCTGCGCAGTTTTTAATACTATAACAAAAGCCACTACGGAACTCGGGGTCCAGACCGGAGCTATCAGTAAATCAAAGGCGGAGAATATCAACAAGAGTGCCGAGGCTGTTACAAAAAGTTTCGAAGATATAACCCCTGAACAGGAGTATTATATTGGAAGGGCAGTAGGCGCCGTTGTTGTAAGCCAATACAAGCCCCTGGATGCCTTAAAGGTGAATGAATATCTCAATTATCTGGGCCAATCCCTCGCCTTATTTTCCGAAAGACCCGAGACTTTCGGGGGATACCATTTCCTGCTTCTGGATTCCGAAGAAATTAATGCCTTTGCCGCGCCCGGGGGATTGATCTTTATTTCCAGGGGTCTTTTGCGGTGTACGTTTAATGAAGATGGAGTGGCTGCTATTCTGGCACACGAGATCGGCCATGTTATCAAGAAGCACGGCCTGCAGGCAATAAAAAAATCCAGAATAACCACGGCCCTGGCCAGCCTTGCCAAAACTACGGCGGAAGCGGCTATCGGCTCGGAAGAGATGGCCCAGCTGACGGCGGTGTTCGAGGATTCAATCGGGGATATTGCGAAGACCCTGATCGACAGCGGATATTCACAGATCCAGGAGAAAGATGCCGACCTGGCGGCGGTTGCAATCCTGAAACGGGTGGGATATGATCCACGGGCATTGATTGATGTGCTCATGGTAATGGATACCAGGCTTAAGCCGGGGGGGTCCGGTTTCGGGAAAACACATCCCGATCCAAAAGCCAGAATCAAATATATAACGAAGGAAGTTGGGACGGGTACTTCCGCTCAAGGCAGCCCGGGGGAAAAAGAGAGAAGGTACAAGGAAGCCTTAGGAAACCTTTGAAAGGATACTATGACATTAAATAAAAATTGGCTGCGGAAAGCCGGAATAGGCCTTTTGATCGGCATATTCGCAACAGGACTGACAGTTGTTTTGTGGCTTCCCGGAGTTTTTGATGGTTTTGAGAACAAGACCTGGGACTGGAGAGCGCAACTGCTGGCAAAGCCGGTTTCATCTTCCGGGGAGGTTGTACTGATTTTACTCGATCAGAACAGCCTGGATTGGGGAAAGGATATAAGCGGACTCTCATGGCCTTGGCCGAGGGAGGTTTATACCTATATAGTCAATTTCTGTAAGCGCGGCGGAGTACGGAGCCTGGCATTCGATGTCCTTTATACTGAACCCTCCCCGTATGGAGTTTACGATGATCAGATCTTTGGAAGCTCGATTGTAGATTTTGGTAACTTTATAAGTAC
>JBFMGN010000982.1:0-1629 GCA_040752435.1 Spirochaetota bacterium | reverse complement strand
GGCGCTGGTTGTATTCGAGAATGTGGAAAAGCATTATAGACTGGGAAAGGTCAGCGTCCCCGCATTACGGGGAATTTCCCTATTTGTCTTACACGGCAGCTTTTTAACCGTGTTCGGTCCATCGGGCAGTGGCAAGACAACCTTACTTAACCTGATCGGGTTAATTGATTTTCCCGATTCAGGCTCTATCTGTATCGGAGGATACCGGATTGACCCTAAAAAAGAACGGGAGCTTATAACCTTCCGCCGAGAGTACCTGGGTTTCGTTTTTCAGAACTTCAATCTCATTCCAATCCTCAATGCAGAAGAAAATATTGAGTACCCACTATTAAATTCTCCCCTTACCCTTCGGGAAAGGAAAAGGCGGGTTCGAAAGCTGCTGTATGAGGTCGGCCTGGCCGGTATGGAAAGGCGTTTCCCGAATGAGCTTTCGGGAGGCCAGCGTCAGCGGGTGGCAATAGCCCGGGCGCTTGTTCGCTTCCCCAGGATTGTCTTAGCCGATGAACCTACGGCCAACCTTGATTCCGCAACCGGAAAGGCGATCATCGATATCATGCAAAGAATGAATCGGGAACTGAAAACCACTTTTATCCTGGCGACCCATGATCAGGAGATTCTCCAAAAGTCCGATACCCTTCTGGCGCTTCATGACGGACGACTTCTTAAGGAGTAAAAAATTTGAGAGCCGCCCATGACATTTACCAAATGGTAAAAATCTCAGTCAGAAATATATGGAGAAATCGACGACGTTCCATAATGACCATGCTGGGTATTTGTGTCGGAACGGTTACTCTCATCTCGTTAGGCGGTTACGTCAAAATCATGGATATCGGCCTTAAGGACCAGGCTATAAACAAAGATTTCGGGCATTTTCAGGTCGGCCGGCCAGGCTGTTTTGCAGACGATCATTCGGCGGAGTATCTTCTCCCGGAAGAGGAGTTTACCCTTACTGAAAATAAACTCTACGAGCTGGAAGAAGTTGAGTTTGTAAATAAACGGCTTTACATCGCAGGCATTATCGGGAACCTTAAAAAATCAACCGTGTTTGGCGGAACCTGCGGACAGGCAGACGTGGAGATTTTCATGCTGCCCCATATTGTTCAGGGAGAACCCCTGTCGGGAACTGATCCGACCGGGATTGTGATTGGGCGCAGCCTGGCATCCAAACTTGGAGTGTCGGTAAACGATAATCTTATCGTATTTTTTCCATCTGAAACAGGCGCTCAGGAAGCAATCAACGTTTCCGTACGGGGTGTTTATCAAGGGCTTTTTAAGGAACAGGAAACCTTCACTATTTATCTACCGCTGGAAACAGCCTGGGAATTGATGCTTGAAAAAAAAGTGCATCGGATTCTTGTTTTTCTCCGGGATATAAAAAAACTGAACAAAGCAATAGAGGAAATACGCAATTTTATTGAGGAAAATCACCTGGATCTGGAAGTAAAACCCTGGTATGAACTTGCAGTGTATTACCGGCAGATTATCGCCATGTTTAAAAATATTATTCTTTTCGGAGGAGTCATCATCTTCTTTATTATTATTTTCAGCATCGCGAATACCATGTATATGGTCATCGGTGAAAGAACCAGAGAAATCGGAACACTCAGGGCAATCGGCAACAGCAGGTTT
>JBFMGN010000981.1:0-1629 GCA_040752435.1 Spirochaetota bacterium | reverse complement strand
GAGGAGAGGAGCTTTTTCATGCCTGACCTTACTACTACCTATCTCGGATTACGTTTAAAAAATCCGATTATTGTTTCAAGTTCAAATCTTACAGCCACTGTTGAAAAAGTAGTTGAATGTGAAAACTCAGGTGCGGGCGCAGTCGTCCTCAAATCACTTTTTGAAGAACAAATCATTGCGGATACAGAGGAAATGATAAAGGATGTGGATTATACTGTTCATCCGGATGCTTTTGATTTTTTCAGAGGGATGGGACAAAACTACCATACTGATAATTATATAAAGTTGATCGAAGATGCGAAGGCCAGAGTGTCTATTCCTGTAATTGCAAGCCTGAACTGTGTTACGGCCGGTAAATGGATAAAATATGCCGAAAATCTGGAAAAAGCCGGCGCCGATGCCCTTGAATTAAATGTGTTTATTTTACCGGCGGATGTTCGAAAAAGCAGTATGGAGATAGAAAATATTTACATCGATATCGCCAGGAAGATTAAAAGGAGTGTGAAGATTCCTGTGGCCATGAAAATCGGATTCCATTTTTCCGGAATGGCGCAAATGCTTAAAAATTTGAGCGATGAAGGCATTGACGGCCTCGTGCTGTTCAACCGTTTTTACAGGCCGGATGTGGATATAGAGAAATTGAGATTGAGAGCGGCAAAAATTTACAGCACACCCCAGGAAATAGCCTTGCCCCTTCAATGGATAGCTCTGTTATCCGGTGAAATATTTTCAGATTTTGCCGCGACGACCGGAATCCATGATGCCGATGGTGTTATTAAACAGCTCCTCGTAGGTGCAAAAGCCGTTCAACTTTGTTCAACTTTCTATCTTAATGGTATTGGATTCATAAAGGCTATCCTTACTGGTGTTGAAAACTGGATGGAACGGCATAATTTCAAAAAGATCGACGAATTCTGCGGTAAACTTTGTCAGGAGCAAAGCGAGAATCCTGAACAGTACGAACGCTCTCAGTATATAAAAGCCCTGGTGGGGATAAGCTAAAGGAGAAGAAAGATGTATGAATTTCCCAACAGATGTTAAGTATGCCGAAACGCATGAATGGGTACGGGTGGAAGGCAGTACCGCCTATGTCGGAATAACCGATTTCGCCCAGGATTCTTTAGGGGATATAGTTTTTGTAGAGATGCCCGAGGTTGGAAGGGCGGTACAGAGCGGTGATGAAATATGTACCATTGAATCCGTAAAGGCAGCCTCTCCGATTTTTGCCCCCGTGTCCGGTGCAGTGGAAGCGGTAAATAAGGAGCTTGAATCAAAACCCGAACTGGTAAATCAGAAACCCTACGAGGCGTTCCTTTTTGCAATCAAGATGTCCAATACGCAGGAAATAGATAAGCTTTTAGATTCCAGCGCGTACGAAGCGTTTGTGAATAAAGAAAAAGAGAAGCATTAAACCAGTCCTCTCCGGTCTTCGACCGCCATGGAGTTAAGATTGTAGTATTGCAAGAAGCTTGTTTTTAACAAGCTTCTTGAGTGGGATGGTATACGGTAGAATGAACAATTTGGATGCACAGCAGGAAAAAAAATTCGAGCGCATCAGACCTTATCGTGATAACGAAATGTCCCCGGTCATATGGCGCCTTATTAAAAACCCCTGGATCAGTGAAAGGA
>JBFMGN010000980.1:0-1635 GCA_040752435.1 Spirochaetota bacterium | reverse complement strand
CTCATCCACTTTTGGATCTTTTCGGGCCAGGGCATTGGGAACCAGTTGGAAAAGCATCTCGGATAAGGGAAGGTCTGAAGTATTGTAATAAGTAACCGCTACTTTTCCGGCAAGAAAATAGGTCTGGGTGTTTAACTGAACATCGATCTCGTAGCGGGGAAGATTGTCCGGGGGGGGATATTGGGCAAGCCCGGGTTCCGGCAATCCGCTGAAGAATACCAGCAGAAGGACAGTAATCAAGAGAACATAGCCTGCTTTTCGTTTCATTGCCGTCTGCAACTCCCTCTTGGTCAAATTATTACCTTGACTTGGGTTCCTGTTTATGGATAACTAAAATTTTACGGCAGAGTTTGGAGAGTTGAGCTTCGGCAGTCATTCCAAGTACTCAAGGGAAGCTGCCGGGAATAACAATACATTATTTCCTCTGGTATTGCAAAGGAAAGTTTCAAAAAGGGATTTCTTGGGGAGAAACACGCTATATTTTTTGATTGCTAAAACTTCATAAGCATGTTAGGTTATTTAAAAAAAGTAAAATTATCCATGGAGAAATGCTTGGTGTCATCAAATAATAAGCAGTATTTAATGGCGGATAGGTAAGATGGAAGCACAAAACCCTGCATTGGAAGGATTAAGTATTGTCTTGCTGGGAGATTTTAATCCCAAAATATTTCAACCTGCCTGGTTTGCCGCTGAAGAGCTCATCCGGAAGAGAGAATCCGAAGAAGCCAAGATAGAAATCATCAATCCAGAAATCGTAATTTTTTCCTTGGACTGGGCCAGGCTGGAAATAATACGGAATCGTTTTACCATTTCGACTAACCAAGAACCCTACTATGAATCTCTCAGGGACTTAGTAATTGGTACGTTTAAGTTACTACGGCATACACCAATAGGAAAGATGGGCATTAATATTGAAATGCACTTCCGAATGAAATCCGAAGAAGAATGGCATACTTTTGGCCATAAACTGGCACCAAAGGAAATTTGGAACGAGATACTCGAAAATCCGGGGCTGCGGAGTCTGACAATGGAAGGAAACGTCCGTGGGGATAGTTTAAAAGGTTATATTCGCGTTAAGGTTGAGCCTTCTCCTCGATTCCACCCAGGCATTCTTTTTAAAGTCAATGACCATTACGAAATCAAAGCCCCTAATACCGCAATGGGAGCAGATGAAATCATCAATACCTTAGAAAATTCATGGAAGGAATCGCTTAAAAGGTCCAAAGGTATTATTAATTCCCTCTTGGAGGCATCGTGAGCACTCAGGCTTCACAAAGATTAGAAATGTTACAGTCAGAAGGCCAACCCGACTCTTCTGAAAAGCCTCCCCAATTTATTAATGATATGGAATCCATTATAGAATCTATGAGAGGACTTTCGGAAAAACAGATTCTGTCTTATCTTACCAGGATTGCATCCGAACCGTATATTCAAAGTCCATATACTGAATTAACTCAGGAAACAGCCAATGTTAGCGACCTCGTCACTCCCCCTATCTTATATCCACGAATCAGGGCCGGGCATCAGGACTCCTTTATTGCTCTCCAAAAATGGGAGGGTATAGTGCTTCAGGTGGCGGAGGAATATTTTCTCGCCAGACTTATTGATCTCACAAATGAAGGGCCGGATGAAGAG
>JBFMGN010000098.1:0-8359 GCA_040752435.1 Spirochaetota bacterium | reverse complement strand
TTTTGAGGGCTCCAGATATCCGTAAGATCTACGGCATATTTGGAATTCTTTTTCACCCACCAATCCCACATGAAAATAATATCGGCCAGAGCCTGACCAGCTTCAAACTGTGCGGGCAGAATAGATGAAAGATCCTCGCCTCTGTAGGTTAGATATTTTACACTTACATTTTCTTTCTCCTCGAATGCCTTCAATACAGGGAGAAATTGATCAAGCTCCTTACCGGCCCATGGTACCGAGATCGTAATGGCAGCCTTGGCCGACGGTGCTTCTTTCACGCCTGTTGCGAAAAGTCCTGTTGCAACAACCATGCAAAGAAACAGAATTATCAGCTTTTTCATTTCAGAACCTCCTCATGATAATTTAACGCTATTTAGTAAATACGCGTTAGTAACATTATTTTACAATAACTTGATTCAAAATGCAAGAAAAATTTATCGTAAATAGAAATTCCTATATGTTTTAGTAGAGGAGGCAATTTCAAAAACAAGGGTTTAAAACTGCCTCAATAACATCCTGCGCTGATACTTTCGGAAATTCGTAAAACCCGCTCAATTAAATCATCCGCTTCTCTTTCGTGGATTCGATCAAAAGGCAAAATCGGTTCACGTACCCGCGGCGTCGAGTATATTCCCTGGCGCCATAATAAACGCTTAAAAAAATGAATGGAAATATCCAGGTGCTGATTTGAGAAACACAATACCGGTAGAACTTCATAAAAGAGGGAACGGGCCGCTTTATACTGCCCCGCCTTATAAACAGAATAAATTGTAGTGTAGATATCGTGCATCCCGGTGGGCATAAAGGCATGAACACCTCTCTTTAGAGCTTCCAGCATTTGCATTACCGCCCATCCTCCGGAAACATTCAGGCGGCCTCCGGTTGCATCAAGAACTGCGGAATACTTTACCCCAGCGGGAACTGTTTCAATTTTCAAACAACGAAAACTGTCAACTTCTTCGAAAAGCTCGCATATCAGCGGTACAGGCAATCCCCACCCTCCGAAATCGAGGTCCTGCAACATTATCATTTCAAAATCATAATCTGCGGCGGCCAGAAAATCTTTCCTGTACCCTTCGTCATTCTCGTATGGTATCTGTAATAGCACTTTATCACATCCGATGTCTTTCAATTCTCCTAGAAGTGCGTCCCTCCGCTGACGGTCTGCGATTCCTGCTCCGGCAATTACAGGAACCCGGCCCTTTGACTGGTCAAGAATAATCTCAACCATCATGCGGTGTTCTTTCGGCGAGAGCTTGTTTACTTCAGAAGCCATAGCCGGTGCAAGGAATCCGGCGACTCCCGCATTAATAGCCGCATCAACGTTCCTTCGTAAGCCCAGAACATCGATAGTATCTCCATCAGTAAATGGCGTATTTAATACAGTTACTATACCAAAAAGCGGATATAATGCCTTCATGCTCTATCCGGCGAACAGTCGCCCAAGATCGCTTTCCAACCCCGTAACCGAGGCAGACAGCACCACACCAGCCTTCCCGAATATCTCATAATCATCCCTTTAAGTATATCGGGTAATACCTTAAAAGTGAAGATTTTGATTTCACAATCGTTGACTTCTACTTTGTTTCATAGTATTAATTTTCAAGTTATCTTAAAAATCTTAAAGAAAAGGAATTAGGAATGAGTGACCCGGCAAAAGTGTTAAAAGATTTTAAACCGAAGCATGACTTTTTTATCGGAATAGATTCCGACGGTTGTGTGTTTGATTCTATGGAAATAAAACACAAGGAGTGTTTTTGCCCCGCCTTCATCAACCATTTCGGGCTTCAGCCTGTTTCTAAATACGCCAGGGAGGTATGGGACTTCGTAAATCTTTACTCCACCGACCGGGGTATCAACCGGTTCCATGCGGTCCTCAAGGCCTTAAGCCTGCTTTCAGAACGAAAGGAGGTTAAGGCGCGCAACGTTACAGTCGGCCGGCTTTCCGGTTTGAAAAAGTGGATGGAGAAAGAGACAAGACTCGGGAATCCGGCCTTAAAAGCGGAGCTAGAACGAAATCCTGACCCGGATCTGAAACTGGCATATGAATGGTCCATCGACGTGAATGCGGCCGTAGAGAAAATTGTCCGGAATGTACCACCCTTTCCTTTTGTCCGGGAATGTCTGGCAAAAATAAGGGAAAAAGCCGATACCATCGTCGTTTCCCAGACCCCCCGTGAAGCGCTTACGCGTGAATGGGCGGAACACAGCCTTGACGGGTACGTGCACTTAATCGCCGGGCAGGAGATGGGGAGTAAAACCGAACATATCACTTTCACGGCTAAGGGGAAATATGAGACCCATAAAATGCTCATGGTGGGTGATGCGCCGGGGGATCTCAAAGCCGCGCGATCGAACAACGCCCTCTTTTTCCCTATCAATCCGGGACACGAAGAAGAAGCATGGGAACTTTTTTATAACGAAGCTTTAGACCGGTTTTTCAACGGGCTGTATGCCGGTGAATACGAGGAGAAACTGATTAAGAAATTCAATGCTTACCTGCCGGTAGACCCGCCGTGGGAAGCATAAGCCGAAACATATAAATAAAATAAAAGGAAGAGAATGATCTATTTCCGTAAAGCCTGTATTGAAGGATCGTTAAGTGATGGTGAATTAAAAACAGGTTTGTTTGGCGCTCTCGACAAACTGGGTGGGAAAAAGAGGGTGCTGGCCATCCCGCCGGATTTTACACGGTTTTACTCCAAAGCCGGTCTATTAACCGAATATACCTGGGAATATTATAAGGACAGGCTGACGGATGTGCTCCCGGCTCTTGGAACACACGCACCTATGAGTGATAGTGAAACAGGCAGGATGTTCGGCGAGGTACCCAATCCGTTATTCCGGGTACATGACTGGAAGAACGATATTGTAACCCTGGGGAAAGTTCCGGCGGAAATAATGAAAAAAGTCTCGGAGGGCAAACTGGATTACTCCTGGCCCGCCCAGGTGAACAAACTTGTTTCAGACGGCGGCCATGACCTTATTCTCTCCATAGGCCAGGTAGTGCCCCACGAAGTAATCGGTATGGCGAATTACAACAAAAATATTTTTGTGGGAACCGGCGGCGTTGCAGGGATAAACAGGAGTCATTTTCTTGGTGCCGTATACGGCCTGGAGAGGATTATGGGCAGGACGGACACACCCGTCCGTCGGATAATGAATTATGCCTCGGAACATTTTGCCGGCGGCCTGCCGATAGTTTATGTTTTAACCGTTGTCGCTCCGCAAGCCGGCGGCCTGATTGCAGTCAAAGGCCTTTTTATAGGCGACGATCACGAGTGTTTTTACAATGCCGCCGATCTATCCTTTAAAGTCAATTTTACAATGCTGGACGAAGCCATTAAGAAAGTGGTGGTACACCTGGATCCCGGAGAGTTTAAAAGTACCTGGGTTGGCAATAAAGGTATTTATAGAACCAGGATGGCGATAGCCGCGGGAGGAGAACTTATAGTTCTTGCTCCAGGCGTGAAGGAGTTTGGTGAAGATAAAGAAATCGATAGACTGATACGGAAATACGGCTATATCGGTACGGAGAAAATTTTGAACTTAGTCAAAAAAAACGATGATTTGCAGGAAAACTTAAGTGCAGCCGCCCACCTTATCCACGGCTCATCGGAAGGCCGGTTCACAATAACCTACTGTCCAGGGCACTTGACCAGGAAGGAGATAGAAGGGGTAGGCTTTAAATACGCACGCCTCGATGATATGATGGAACGGTATAAGCCTGAGAACTTAAAGGAAGGATATAATACTCTCCCCGGCGGAGAAAAGGTATACTTTATATCAAAACCGGCACTGGGTTTATGGGCTTGTAAAGACAGGTTCAAATAACAGCAATAAGCTGCATTTAGCAAAAACATTTAGCCGGAGGAATAGTATGGTTGAAAAAGCGGATATAGGATTAATAGGATTGGCCGTGATGGGTCAGAACCTTGTGCTGAATATGAACGACAAGGGTTTTTCCGTTGCGGTTTACAATCGGACCGTTTCAAAAGTCGATGAGTTTCTAACCAACGCTGCCCAAGGGCGGACTGCCATTTACGGCGCGCACAACCTGGAAGAGTTTATCGGACGGTTGAGACAGCCCAGGAAAATCATGCTCATGGTTAAGGCCGGAGAAGTGGTGGATGAGTTTATAAGCCTGCTTGTTCTCCACCTTGATAAAGGTGATCTCATAATCGACGGCGGCAACTCCCACTTTTCGGATACTATCCGTCGAACAAAAGACCTCGCCGCTAAGGGCATCCTGTATATAGGCACCGGTGTTTCCGGAGGAGAAGAAGGCGCCCGCAGAGGCCCGTCCATAATGCCCGGCGGTAATCATGCCGCCTGGCCGCTTGTCAAGGATATTTTCCAGGCAATCAGCGCCAAAACCGACAGCGGAGCGCCCTGCTGCGACTGGGTCGGTGGGGACGGCGCCGGTCATTATGTAAAAATGGTTCATAATGGAATTGAATATGGCGATATGCAGCTTATCTGTGAAGCCTACCATCTTATGAACAACGGGCTTACCATGAGTTATGATGAAATGCACACGGCATTCGCCGATTGGAACAAGGGAGAGCTAAACAGTTACCTTATAGAAATAACCCGGGATATTCTTAGCTTTAAGGATAATGACGGAACACCCCTTGTGGAAAAAATACTGGATACCGCCGGACAAAAAGGAACCGGGAAATGGACCGGCGTCAATGCCCTGGATCTAGGCATTCCCGTCACCCTCATTGTGGAGGCGGTATTCGGGCGAAGCCTGTCGGCTTTAAAGGACGAGCGGGTGGCTGCATCCAGGATATTAAAAGGTCCCAGTGCCGGATTCCAGGGGGATAGAAAGGCGTTTGTCGAAGACATACGGAAGGCCCTCTTTGCTTCGAAACTTGTTTCCTACGCCCAGGGTTTCATGCTGATGAGGGAAGCGGCCAATGAATACAACTGGAACCTCAATTATGGTGCTATTGCCCTCATGTGGAGCGGCGGCTGTATTATCCGGAGCGCGTTCCTCGGTAAGATTAAAGAAGCCTTCGATAAAAATTCTAATCTTAAGAATCTGCTCCTGGATGATTATTTTAAAGACGTGATCGATACGTACCAACCCGCCTGGCGCAAGGTGGTTGCAGCGGCAGTGGAACTTGGAATCCCTGTGCCTGCCTTCGCAGCGGCCCTTACCTTTTATGACGGCTATAGAAGTTCACGCCTCCCGGCGAACCTTCTTCAAGCCCAGCGGGACTACTTCGGCGCCCATACTTACGAACGAATAGACCGCTTAAGGGGAGAGTTTTTCCATACCAACTGGACAGGCAGCGGCGGGGATGTCTCCGCCACCACGTATAATGCGTGAAACTTAATGAAACGCCTCTAAAAGCAGGGCAAGAAAACTATCCGACGTTCCTTCTGATGTTATCCGGATTTATTCGAGACCGCCGATCCGTGAAATCGGCCAGTATTTGAAAGCCGCGCGGCCGAGTATCTTTTCCTTCCTTACATAACCCCAGACCCTGGCATCCACGGAATTGTCACGGTTGTCCCCCATAGGAAAGATATAACCTGCCGGTATATACCAGCCCATTTCGCCTTTCCTCCATTCACCGGCATACTTCCGGTTTTGGGGGTTTATTTCAAAGAGAGTCTTATTCCACCAGTAGGCAAGGACCGGCCGGTCGTAGTAAGCAGGCAGATCTTCGGCCGCTTTAGATGCTTCTTTTGGGGATGTGAGTCTGCTATATTGGTATGCTTCGGAGATCCCGACTTCTTTTATGGTCTGGTAATCTTTTTGGTCTAAAATCCGTCTGATTTTATAGAGAGGTGGGTTGAATTTTTCGAAGTTCTCTCCGGTTCTCCACTGGATTTCACCCCAGGGACGTATTTCCATTTCACCGTTTATTTTGTTGAAACGAATGCGGTCACCGTCTATTCCTATCGCTCTTTTTATAAGGAAATGGGCTTTTTCTTCCCCGCTTTTGCCCCTATCAAGGTTGACAAGAGAAAGAGTGAGCATATAGATGATCCTTTGGAGAATATCGAAAATCGGACCCTTGGAAATGTAGGCGGGGCTTTCAAAAATAATTACCTCATCACGCTTAGGTTCCGTTAAACCCGGCAGCTTTACGACCCCCGGTAACAACTCCGGGCCATAGATAAATTTATTGACAAAAATCCTGTCTTTTATCAGGAGAGTATCGCTCATAGAGCCCGATGGTATTTCGTAGGCCTGGAACAGGTACTGGTTAATAAGAAAAACAACACCCGCAGCCCAGAGAAAAGCTTCGAGCCAATCCAGGATAAAATTCTTTTTCTTCTGTTTTTCAGACTTGATAAAACGCCGCCGCTTCCGCCACAGGAGAAAACGTTCGGTTAATTTCTGGACAGCGTTAAAAAATCGTTCCATCCCCAAACCTGCCGGTTGAATTATAATCCCTTTTTAGTATAGTCAGCTTCTCCGCAGAAGTAAGGGCTTTTCGCACATACTCGGCCAGAGTTACCCGGTCGAGACCGCACAAACCGATAAGTTCATTCCGGCGGGCATGCGGAATAAACCGGTCGGGTACGCCCAGAAAACGGAAATCGGATTCTATTTTTTCACGCTGGATGAAAGATGCAAGGTATTCACCCAAGCCGCCGCCAAGGCTTCCGTCCTCCACCGAAACCACCAGCCGGTAGGGTTTTATTATCTCTGCCAGATAATCTTCATCCACCGGCTTGATAAAGCGTACATTATACACATCGCTTTGGATGCCTCTTTTACAGAGGGAATCAGCGGCTTCGATTACATCCTCCAAAATACCACCCGTCGCGATAAAAAGAACATCACCGCCGCTGCCTCCGATAAAAACGCCTTTGCCGCTCGCAATCGGCTCACTTTCCACTGCCAGCTTTTCTCTGCACGGAGCTTTCGGATAGCGGATTATCACCGGGCTTTCAAGTGAAAAGGCATATTCCAGCATTCGCCTCATTTCCCAGGCATCCCCCGGGGAAAGAATAGTGATTCCAGGAATACCCCGGAAAAGCGGAATATCGAATACTCCCTGGTGGGTCTCACCGTCTTCCCCCACAAGGCCGGCCCTATCCAGGGCGAAAATAACAGGCAGGTGGGGAAGAGCGACATCATGAATAACCTGGTCAACCGCCCTTTGAATAAAAGTGGAATAAATCGCCACTATCGGCCTCAGGCCGGCACGGGCAAGACCAGCGGCAAATGTAACCGCATGCTGTTCGGCAATTCCCACATCAAAAAGCCTTTCGGGAAACTTTTCCTGGAAAAGTGAAAGTCCGGCACCTTTGACCATTGCCGCGGTTATGGCAACTATGCTTCTATCCTTTTCGGCCAGATCGGTTATCTCTCCGGCAAAGACTTCCGTAAATGTCAGGCTGCTCTTCTTTTCAAGTTTGCCGTCTACCATGGAAAAGGGGCTGACACCATGGTACAAAGTCGGGTCTCCTTCGGCAAAATGATATCCCTTACCTTTCCGGGTTTTTACATGAACAACAACAGGCTTATCAAGCGTCTTGACCACTCGAAAAATTTTAACGAGCTTAGGTATATTGTGCCCGTCTATGGGGCCTACATATTCATAACCCAAATCGGAAAAAATATTTTCACTGAAAAAAATCGCCTTTATACCTTTTTTAAGACGCACTAACAAATCAAACACAAACATACCCAACCAGGGAATCCTTCTGACTGTATTATCAATCTTGTTTCGAATATCCTGGTAAAACCTGGTAGCCGTAAGCCGGCTTAAATATGAAGAAAGCGCCCCTACATTGGGAGATATTGACATGTTATTATCATTCAAAATGATGATAAGGTTCTTATGCATGTGGCCTGTCAGGTTCAGAGCTTCAAAAGCCATTCCACCGCTTAATGCCCCGTCACCGATAACCGCAATTACCTTACCCGGCTGATTCTTTAACTGCTGCCCTATTAAAAGCCCCAGGCCGGCTGAAAGGGAAGTAGATGCATGGCCGGTCTCAATTATGTCATGCTCGCTTTCGGTTTTTTTGGGGAAACCGCTCAAACCGCCCTTCCGTCTGATTGTATAAAACTTATCCTTTCTACCGGTCAAAATTTTATGGGCGTAGCATTGGTGTCCGACATCCCAGATAATCTTATCTACGGGAGAGTCGAATACCTTGTGGAGTGCGATTGTAAGCTCCACCACCCCCAGGTTGGAAGAGAGATGCCCGCCGTTTTTACTTATGACCTGGATTATGAGATCTCGAATTTCCCGGGCAAGATCCGGCAGATCTTTCACAGGGAGGTTTTTAAGATCCTTGGGTGAATTAATACCCGACAGTAAGGTACTCATGTTTTTTGCCTAATCTCCCCCGCTTCTTCGCCCGGTAAATTTATGGGCGCCTT
>JBFMGN010000979.1:0-1640 GCA_040752435.1 Spirochaetota bacterium | reverse complement strand
CCCGAAGGCCTGTTCTATTATTTTCAGGACCCGATCATCAGCCATAGCATAACATATGTTTTAAAGGGCCAGATCCCGAAAAACAAAATCTGCGTAGATCTGTTTCATCTGTGCAATCTGCGTTCCGTAGCCTTATCCGATGTCGTCCAGGTCCACCGGCTCGTCCTTGGGATGGCACACCCCGCAGAAGACCGAGTCGGACACCGCCAGGCCCTTCAGTTTGTCCTGCTTGTCGCGGTACATGGTCAGAACGATGGGCAGGGTCTTGGCGTGTTCCTTGCAGACCGAGCGCCCGCAGAAACTGCAGACCGCATTGGCCGGCCGTTCGCAATGCCAGCATTCCATATTACTTATATCCTTTATTAGAAATGATGCCTGTCAATAGTTTCAATTACAGGTAAACCTTGAAATAGATCCTGACATACCCTTGGAAGGGATTATAAAGAGTAAATACTACCGGTTCTTGCCGGGTTGATTCATACTCATAAATGACCGGAATCGGTGAATAATAGCTTTCATGCGTATACTTGTTTCTCTGCTTAGACCATCCGCTGTTCAAAGTCATCATATTATTGACAATTCCTATTGCCACCGGGTATTTTTTGATTTTAAATTGCTTCTCCACGAAAACCGGCAAGTAAAATCCATAGTTAAAATAATTATATTCATTTATATCTGTGGTATAAGAATAATAGTTATTTTCGTACCTTCTCTCGCTTATTGAATAAGCACGCCTTCGGCGCAGGTTGGTCTTTAATGAAAATCCAGCCGTAAATTCATTTGTGTTAAGCGCTAGATATCCTATTTCAGGTGTTATGGTGATCTCCCATTGCTTGCTTTCGAAATTGTATCGCATAGAGTCCCTTGCGCGATAATCCTCATCGGGATTATCGTAACTATAATAACAGCTGAAACCCGCCCCTACAAAAAATTTAGGGGATATTTTCCTTTGTAGGAACACAGTCCCTGGAAGATCTCCCAGATCAAGAGAAGTAGCCTCAAAACCTATTATCCATTTTTTGTCCAGACATTCGGTTGTCTGGGCTGATACCGGAGCGGCTTCCTGAACTTGCTGAATCTCCGTTGCGGCATTGCTGGTATCGGCTTCCTGCCCAAGGGAAATTCCTGCGCTTACGATCAAGACCAAGAACCCCGCTGTGAAGTTTTTCATACTTCCTCTCTGTTAATTTAGTATCTCCCAATTCCTGGCCAGGGCTATTTCCTCCAGTTTTTTTTCCGGTGTCACCGCCACGGCCCTTCCGGCCCTCTCCAGCAGGGACAGATCGCTTATCGAATCGGCGTAGGACACGGCCTCGTTCATTTTTTGGTCATGGGTGCGACAAAATTCCTGGGCCAAGCGCACCTTCTCCATGCCGAAAGGATGCAGTTCCGGCAGGGCGCTTATGAACCTCCCCTTCCTGGCAGCCAGTCGCGCCGCTATGAAATCGCCAACTCCCAACACCGATGCGATATGCTTGACAATGAAATCCGGAGATCCCGAAAGCAGGACCACCCTGTCCCCGGCCTGTTTGTGCGCTTCCAGCCTTTCCATCATCCGGTGATTGAAAAACCCGGAAAGCCTTTCTTTGGCCAGACGGGATCCGGCCGCCTCAACATCTGCAACACTCAGCCCGTTCAGA
>JBFMGN010000978.1:0-1647 GCA_040752435.1 Spirochaetota bacterium | reverse complement strand
AATTGCATTTGGCTTTTTAATCGCACTTGAATCCCTGATTCTCAACTTTTTAAGCTTGTTTAATGCCGTCACCAGACGATGGGTTTTTATTTCTCATGCCGTTCTCATTGCCCTCTGGCTTATCTGGGCTGTTTTCTTCAAATTGGAATTCACAACGCGGATTTTTCAAAGATTTAACCATTCCATTTTAATCTTTTGGAGAAATCCGCTTTACCGTTTGATCTTGCCCCTCCTTCTTCTTCTCACATTCACGGCAATCATTTTTCCTCCCAATAATTACGACAGCATGGTTTACCATATGTCGAGAATCGCCCACTGGATTCAAAATAAAAGCATTGAATATTACCCCACAGCCATCGATCGGCAAAATGTCATGGGGCCAGGAGCGGAATATCTTGTTCTATTTTTTCAGATTCTAACCGGAGATGATTATCTGGCAAATTGTGTGCAGCTATTTTCCTTTTGTATCCTCGGGTTATCGCTTGGCTATCTATTGCGGGCAGTTGGAGTCCCTAAAAAAATATATCCACCCCTTGTAATCTTAGCGTTCTCAACCCCGGTTGCAATCCTGCACGCCACAACCACAAAAAACGACGTAGTTGCCACAGCAATAACCTTTGCAATAATCATATCCCTTTTAAGATTTATCACGATCAATAACCGGCAGATTCGTATTCCGGATTATGCTTTTATAGGGATTTCAGCAGGTTGTGGGTTTCTCGTAAAACCGACAACCCTTCTGGTCACTGCCCCATTTATTATTTCAGCGGCGATTTATGAGTTATATAAAATTTTTCATATTAGAACTGAGATTAAAATACGTGCGACAGGATGGTTTGTGGCCTTCGTTCTATTTTTATTGGTATCCGGACCGGACATTATCAGAAAACAGGCCTATGGTGTTAAAAGGCATGAAGTATATCCACTCCTATCGGAATGGACCATGGACCGGTTATGGAATCCGCTGAAAACTTTGGCTCAAAATTTCCCTTTTCCAAAAGAATATGAAAAGTTATTAAGAAAAGCAGGCTACAACGGGGTTCTCTACACCAAAAATATATTCAATCCCCATGAGGATTTTATCGGGAATCCCTTCCAAACTCTTTTATTTACCATTTTGACTCTTCTATCGATTGTAATGCTGCCCTTGCTGGTCATTAAAAAATATCATTCCCGGTATGTTATGATATCCCTCTCTCCACTTGCAGCCTGGATAATCTTTTCTTTATTTGTCAGAGACCAGGGTTGGATAACACGCCTGCAAACTCCTTTATTCTTTATGATTTCCCTTTCTTTTCTATTCATATTAACCATTACAAAACAGAGAAAGTTTCTCTTTAAGCTTGTAACTTTTTCAATCACCATCCTGTCGATATGCTCATTATCGTTTAGTACGGTAATCGCAGTTCAGAATAAAGTCAGGCCGTTAATGGCTGAGCATTTTTGGGCAAACCTCCCAAACAGAAACGAAGCCTATTACAATAACGGCGGAGATAAAAAATCCCATGATTTTCTTTTACTAAAGGCAGAAGAATTAAACTGCACTAAAGTCGGATTTGTCGCCGGACCGGATAGCTATGACTACCCATTAACCTGGCGCGGAATCACAAAAGGAATCCAATTTAAACACATCAGGAAAGCAGAGAC
>JBFMGN010000977.1:0-1647 GCA_040752435.1 Spirochaetota bacterium | reverse complement strand
AGCGGCTGCGGAGCTGCTTTATCTTCCAGACCATGCGGGAGAAAACCGGTTGATTATTACAGGGTCTGCTTAACAGAGAGATTTGCCCATGAAGATCATTGAAATGGAGAACCTTCAGGGTAAATGGCTCCGCTTCTGATCCCGCCTTAGGACCAGGCAGTAGGACCCCTTCTTCCGGTATTATGTGCTTAACCGGAGCGGAGACAGGATCACCTTTAAACAGGAACAACCGGCTGCCTTCTATTCCATTGGGATTGGGGTCAGCCGCTATCAAGTGCAGAGTGCCGGGCATGGGGCTTTGCATATTATTATCCTTTAACGGCTCCTTTGGTGATTCCGGAAACAAATTGTTTTTGTGTGAATAAAAAAAGAACCAGGACCGGTATGATCACAAAAACGGAGGCGGCCATTAATAAATTCCAGCGCCCCACTCCCCCCTCAACATCCTTAAGATAGGCAAGCCCTACCGGAAGGGTGCGCATAGCCACTTTATTAGTTACAATCAGCGGCCACAAATAATCATTCCATCGACCGACAAAAGAAACTAAAGAAACCGCGGCGAGCATAGGCGTACTGACCGGCGTTACCAGCCAAAGCAATATCTGTAAGTGATTCGCTCCATCAACCACTGCACTGTCGATCAGTGCGCCGGGAAAAGTTTTAAACTGCTGGTACATCACAAACACAGGGAAAGCATGGGCTGCCGGCGGGATGATCAAGGCCCAATAAGTGTTAATCCAGTTAAGATTCGAAAGCAAGATATAATTGGGAATGAGCTTCATTTCAATTGGAATGATCATTGTCATTAATACCAGGGAAAAAATATGCTTCTTTCCGGGGAATTTTACAAAGACAAAAGCATATGCCATGAAAAGAGAAAAAAGGATCTGTAACACGGTTGTCACGATACCGGTAAAGACACTGTTTAGATAAAAACGACCGAAAGGAGCTGCCTTCCAGGCCTTTATATAGTTATCCGGATGGATCTCTTTCGGCAGCCAGCGGGGCGGATACACCACTACCTCGGCCATGGGTTTTAAAGAGGTAATTATCATCCAGAAAAAAGGCATAACCAGAAGGGCTGTAACGATAACCAGCAGGGAAAATAACCCGGCCCATCTTATAGTCTTCGTAAGATTTTGCTTTTGAGCATACGAATAGCTGCCATGCCCGCTCTTAACCATAACTCACCCACCTGTCGGACATGCTAAGCTGAAAGACCGTAATGGCGATAATGATGACAAAGAAAATCATGGCAAAGGCCGAAGCATAACCGGCGCGAAAATCGAAAAAGGATAGTTTATACAGGTGATAGACAAAGGTGGAAGAAGCCGGATAGACCGGCCCGCCGGCACTCATAATGGCGACGATATCGAACTTCTTGATGGTTTGAATGAAGCCGCTTAACATCAGGAAAAAGATTACCGGCGTCATCAAAGGGAGAGTAACATAACGAAGTACCTGGGCTCCATTGGCGCCGTTTAATCGGGCGACTTCATAGTACTCTACCTGAATAGACTGGAGCCCGGCCAAAAAAAAGACCGTAGAAAAGCCGATCTCTTTCCAGATACCCACAATAATAATCGCCCATAAGGCATGCTTATTGCTGGAAAGCATATTGATCCCCTCGATACCGAGGGGTTTATA
>JBFMGN010000976.1:0-1649 GCA_040752435.1 Spirochaetota bacterium | reverse complement strand
CCGGTAATCTATGGGAGGGAGGCGGTCTAAATCATGGATAAACTCCCGCGCTCCTGTAAACTCAACTTTTTCTTTTTCTTTATCAAAAAACGCAATCCCTCTTACTGAACTAAGCCGGCCATTATTATTTAAACAGGCAACTAAATCCTTTACGGTATCTTCCGGTTCGCCTACAATACAGCCATCAATGAACCGGTTATCCCTGATGATTTCCTCGGCGGAACTGCTCGCTAGATGCCCCATGCACCAAGTCTTGATATCAGAAAAATACCCTGAATACTTTCCCAGGCCGTTTAAAAATTCCTGCCCAAAAGAAGCAACATCCAGTATTAATAAATCGGGTTTTTCTTTTTTTATGCGTTCGGAAAAAGACCTGGGGCCGGACTTTTCAACCAGGGTATCGATAATACTTACGCTAAGCCCGTTTTCCTTTAATACAGAAGCAGCAAAACCCAGGCTGAACGGCGGCAGATAATCCTGAGGATGGGACCTGCAAGAATACCCCCAATGGGAAAGCCTGGCTAACACAATATTCCTTATAGTCATAAACTAGTTATCTATCCTGTTTTTGACAAACACCGGCAGATTTTCGTTATATGCCAAAAACCCGCTGTCCGGATGTGATACGTTTTCCTGACGGAAAAGCATATCCAAAAATGCCATAAATTTCCGCCTTAATTCCTTAAACGACCTGACTTTTCTAACTGCCCTAAACAAAAATAAGGGCCTGCAATAAAAAGAAATGTATGCGCGTTTTGTCAGATTATCTATCTCCTGATTGGTTAATTGAGTCCACGGCCTGGGCAGTGAACGGTCTAGCTCACGGCCAAGCACCCAATCTTTCCAATAGTCCTCCCCGGAATTTTTAACCATTTCTTTCCATAGTCCTGTTAAGGGCTTGGCCAGGCATTTACTAAACTGTACATAATCCAGGCCAAGCTGCCTTGCAAAACGCACAGTTTCTTTAACCGTTCCCCTGGTCTCGCCCGGGGCGCCGATCAGGAAAAATCCTAATGTTTGTATCCCGAAACCTTTTGCCATGCCGACGGCATCTTTGACCTGATTAAGCGTAATTTTCTTATGCACATTCTCCAGGATCTCCTGCGAGCCGCTTTCAATCCCGAAATAAATCCGGCTGCACCCGGCACTTTTCATTTCATGCAATAATTTTTCATTTATACGGTCCACACGTGAGCGGCAAGCCCATTTTATATTAAGTTTCCGGTCTTTTATTTTACTGCAAATATCCAACACCCTTTGCTGGACAGCGGTAAACTCATAATCAAAGAAATCGATTTCTCTGATATTGAATTTCCCGGAACACTCTTCCATTTCATTTACTACCGTCTCTGCGCTCCTGGCGCAATAGAGGGTCCCTCCTGCTTCACAAAACCCGCATTGCATAGGGCAGCCGAGGCTGGTTACCATAACGGTAAAATTCTTACGCTGCGTGGGGAATTCCGCATATAACTCATTAGGGAGAAGGTGCCTGGCCGGATTAGGAAATTTATCAAAATCAATTTCTTGCGGATGGGCTGTCACTATGATATTGCCATTCTTCTTATAGGCCAAGCCAGGCACATTTTCAAATTTTCTCTCCCCTTCGAGCTCCTTAAAGAGCAAGGGGATTGTATAATATGCTTGTTCTA
>JBFMGN010000975.1:0-1650 GCA_040752435.1 Spirochaetota bacterium | reverse complement strand
TTCGACTAGATCCGAACCGGATGCATACCACATGGCAATGCGTAAATCTATCGTCTGCGATACCCAAAATCCAAGAATCTTGATTCCATGTGGCAATAACAATGACTTACAAACAACTCGGAATAACTACTAAATAAACTGCACAAATGTCAGTATATTACCCTGCACATTACTATTCAAATTCTTTTCAGTCTTCTTTTCTGGGCAGCGCGCTTTTGACTGCCAGATAAACGGCATAGCCGCCGAATGCGCCCACCAGGGCCTGGATTGCATTGAAGGGAAGCTCACTTACCGCGGCGCCAAGTCCCATCCCCGGAAGAAAGAGTTCAGCCATGAAGTATACGGCGATCATGGATAACCCGGCCAGCGGAAGAAGTACAACCGGAATTTTTGTCTGCCCTATGATTCCGGCTAGAAAACCTTCCAGGCCTTTTGCAATGAGAGTTACCGGGGCGAAGATGAAGAATCCCCCGATAAGATCTGCAAGTGCGCTCCCGACTCCACCTGCCACAGGTCCCCATATTTTACCTAAGAAAAGCCCGCAGAAAATAACGGCCACATCCCCGAAATTAAGGTACCCGCCTGTACCGGGAATAGGTATCCGTACCACGATTGTCAGAGCAGCGGTGGCGCCGGCAAGAATAATAACCAAAAAACTTTTCATTCGGTTGCCTCCCTTTCTTTCCTTCTCCTGGTGATGTCCTTTTTAATCGTGTTATAGCAAATCCATGCCCAGGGGAACCATAGAATAATATTTCGAAACGTTGTTGCAATTAAAAGCGGTGACGATTTTATAATTCCGAATATTATTGTAACATTTTTTTGTTCTTTTGTAAAATCAGGCCATTGCCCCTGTATTATGAGAGCCTGCCTGTTTTCCTCGAAAGAACTGACGGAGAACTCAAAGGCCCGGTAAGCAAGCGCTATTTTGAATCCGAAACCTCCAAATTTTAAAAATTCGACGGGCGATGTGATATTGGCGAATATAAGGCCGGTGAAAAAAATCCCCAAAACCCGAAATGGATAACTTAAATAATACAGGCTAAGGGTAAACCCTTTCATCTCCATATAAGGAAGAGGCTGAATATTTTTAAGTATAAGAATCAGGGCTATTATCAAATAGATGAATAATCCGCTTATCCAAAGCCATATGGTGACTTTAAAATTTTTTCTTCCGCCGACAATTCTGAAAAGCGCTCCGATGATTATCAAGACCACAAAGAATAGGATATAAACAAAAAAACCTTTGGCCAGAAAAAAGGGAAACAGTATAAAGAAAAAAGCCGCACCGGCCGCCAAAAATCCCAGTTTAAAAAAAAGATTGATCTTTTCCAGCGTGAACTTTATTTTATGTTGTACATCCATACGTGTGAGTTTCCTTTCCCATTTTTTAAATGAAATGATTTGAAAACTTAAGAGCCTGCCTTAATTCTTCGATAGTTGAATAATATCTGATGCACCCCCTTATCAACCACAGTATTTCCGAATGGAGCCGGCTGATAAATGATAAATCGTGGCTTATAATTAAGATGGAGGCCTTTTTTATGTTATCGATAATATATCTTAACGATTCCAGAAGCGTCGCCTCCCCCTGAAGGTCGATTCCCCATGTCGGTTCATCCAGGATGATGAGTCGTGTATCGCTGTAGA
>JBFMGN010000974.1:0-1658 GCA_040752435.1 Spirochaetota bacterium | reverse complement strand
TGTGGCGTGAAAATAATTGCCTGTTTATTAAATAGCCCACGTTCATACTCAATGGTAGTGTTTGTGGGAACAAATAGGAGAATATGTCCTTTTGTACTTTGCGGGACTTCCTTCGCTGTTTCGTCGTGATAAACAATGACCTCGCTTTTAAATCTGGGGTCTCGGTCACCCATCACAGTCGACAATTTAGCTCCTGAAATTTTCTTCGCTTTCTTACACCAATCCGCGCCCTATGCCGTCAAATTCTATTGCAGAGAGAGGGCGATCGCCTAATTGGCAGACTGTAAAATCTATATTAGTCTTGTAAAAATAATCTTGCTCCTCAGAAGGCATTTCATTTTTATCTATTTGAACAATCTTAGAAAATGGAAGATTCGGATAAATATTCATCTTAGATGACCATCGAGAAATTAAGGATTCATATAGTTTAGCTTCTGCCTTACTCCCGAAAACTGTTTCCCTTAGCCTCATGGAGTGCCTCTAGATAAGATTACGGTAATTAGGTTATTTATCATCTTTTAAACACTTTTGTTGGCTAAAGCTATGTCTCCGGTCCTATTCCTGTTTTATCAAGCAACATTTTTTGAATTTTAGGCCGCTGCCGCATGGACAGGGATCATTGCGCCCTACCTTTGGTTCGCCACCTATTGGTGAGGGCGGATTAAGGAGTCGTTCAACATCGGAAATGTCTTCAGGCTTGTCAGGCTCTATCCCCACAATTACCTTCCAGCCCCGGTCATTGCAGAGTGCTATTATCTCTTCAGCCCTTTTCGTGGTCTGAACCCGGATTACTGCCGGTCTCTTGTCACTTCCCAATTTTGTCATTGTATTTTTCCAATCTCGTTAGTCTATGTTCTTCCGTAACAAATATCGCTACAATAATGGCGCTTGGGTCTGAACCGAAGGTATCGGTAACCGATTTTCGTTGATGGTTTGGCACCTGAGCATTTTTTGTTCTTGTCTACCGATTCCATCTTTGCATTCTTAATATAATCGCCAACAAATCGCCAACCTAATCGCCAACCTCCTAAATTAGAACATAATGCAGGGATCTCCCTTTTCCTTCTGGCGCAATAACTTTTACCTTGATCAGTTTGTTTATTTCTTTTCGTACACCTTCATCCGATAATCCGGTGATCTCCCGGACTTCTCTGTTCGTAATCGAGCCTTTTGCTACAATTCTTTCCACTATCTTCATCTGCCGTTCTGTAAGCGCGATCTGGCCTTTTTCCTTGAGCACTTTGATATCTTTGCTCAGGCCGATAACTTTGTCCTTTACGGCTTTTATGCTGACCGCGACGCCCTCTGTGAAGTATTCAAGCCAGGTTGTCAAATCTAATGCGCTCTGATCGACGGTTTTGAGTGCTACATAATAAGCACGCCGGTCCTGATCGTAGTAGTCATCCAGCGTAAAATACCTTTTAATATCGAAGGCTCTCTTGAAAAGGACGAGTGAAGCTATAACGCGGGCTGTTCGGCCGTTCCCGTCGGCAAACGGATGAATCCTGACGAGCTCGTAATGAGTAACGCCCGCCGTAAGCACAGGGTCGATCTCATTGGCTTCCTGAGAGTTGAACCACTCTAAATATTCATCAATCAAAGCCGCAACCTCGTCTGTTGGAGGAGGCATGAAAATGATTTCGCCATTGGCACGATTT
>JBFMGN010000973.1:0-1659 GCA_040752435.1 Spirochaetota bacterium | reverse complement strand
GCCGAATAGCTGACACAACTGAATTTAAGATCACTACCGCTGGAACGTACCCTGCATCCGGATTAGTTCTCCGTGCAGCTTCCAGGCATTCCCGCTTCTCCTGAAGATACTCAAAGCAAGACTCGACTTCGTCTGCACCAGCACTTTGACAAACAAAGTTCACAGAGTGTGCACTCAAACGCTCCCCGATGTCGGCACGAGAAGTATTTGTTGCGGTATTGATCAGCATCGGTTCTTTCAGTGCCTTATTTAATAACTCCAGCACTTCCGGATACGGCGTGGCGGAAAGGAGCACCAGTCGGTTAAACCCGCCAAATTCGCGGATAAGATGGACCATAAACAGGGCATGGGCCAATTCGATTCCGGAATACATATGAAACTCATCGAATATCGCCGTCCGGTAGGAAGTAAAATGGGCTGTCAATTCGGCGCTGGCCTGCCCATATTTGAGGGAAAAAATTAAATAGAGAAGATCTGGGTTGATCAGAAGTATTTTCGGTCTTGACGGTTGAATTAACCGGAGCAGTGTCTGGCTCTTGTCTTTCATTTTTAGCGCTCTGCGAAATTCTTCGAGCCGACTTGCGTCAATTCTGACGAGGTGATAATCCTCCTCACCGTACTTTTCATTTGAGTTTTCAGGAGTAAAGACTCTTGCCGAATAACCTTCTCGCTCTAAAAGACCTAAAATTGACCTTTCTTGATCTTCTATAAGCGCATTGGTCGGATACACAAAAACGGCTGATTCCCGAAAATGGATAACCGGCAAGGCAGCCGCCGCTGTCTTTCCGCTGCCGGTCTTTGTAGCCAGGATAAATGCTTCTCGTTCATTCCAGGAATCGAATAAAACACATTGATGGGGATATAGTGGAGTTTTAACCGCCGGGTGGTGATGCAACGTTATGGTTGTGCCTGAAATTTGCATTGAAAAGGCACCTCATTCAAGCCGTTGCCGGATCCGTTGGGGCAACAACACCATTTGCCCGCCTGCGTTTAAAAACCAGTCATTTTTTATCTCCGCCCTGCGAAATAACATGTGGGGAGGCAGCACGATTGGCTCATAAGAGAGAACCTCGCCGGAAATATCCAATGGGTTTACCGGATGAGCCGGAACCACTGCCTCCTCCCGGAAAAAAGCCCTGGGTGATTCAAATCGTCGCCAATAGACGCGAACCGGGCTACCTTTTTTGCCAAGGCGCGTAACACCAGGGGGGCAGTATCCCTTGCTTACGAAACAGAAAAAGGAATATCCGCCAACCGGTCGATGCCCTTCACGAAAGATCTCAAAGCAAGGGTCCACTACCACTCGTTTCCCTAGATTAGGGGAGTTGATCTTGCCTCCCGCATCAGTACGCAAGGTAAGGTCATCCAGGGCATTTAACGTGATAGCCGTTTTAGTTGCTGTGATATTGATGGCAGGTGTCGCGTATAAGGGCATTAAGGCTAAATCCTCGTCATAGCGCGGGTAGTTGCCCCGATAAAGACCATGAGAATATTGGGAAAGGGAATAGCTCAAAGCATAGTTATGAATAATCGGCCATGTAGAAGATACTTTGGCAACTTCTGCGGAAGAAAACCAAAGATAATCGTGATTATACAGTCTTCCTTCCAACAATGAGAAGCCGGCTTCCTCGAGGTTTATAACTTTGGACATCTCCTTAT
>JBFMGN010000972.1:0-1661 GCA_040752435.1 Spirochaetota bacterium | reverse complement strand
TAAAACCGTATCAGGGAAAACCGTACCCCTCGAAACCCTGCTCGACGCCGGAAATCTCGCCCTTTTCTACAGTAAGGGCAGGTTATCTGGACAGGGAGAGTTATACTATACACAGGTAAAATATTTGAGACGTGCAAAATCAGGCAAACCGGGTCTGGTGCTGCCCACCCAGGAAAAGAATCTTTTTGTCAAGCTTGATGGAGCCCGCGTTAAAAGGCTTCATAATATAAAAACCTCAATTATTTGAATTCTTCTGCTAAATTCTGCATATTAATAGATATGGGTACATACGGTACGCATTCAACCAAAATCCGGGAACCTATTGCAAGCGGCCTGTTTTATCCTGAGGATGAATCGGAATTGCGGAATAAATTGGAGGAACTATTCGCCGCAGGCACCTGTGGGCCGGGGTCAGCCGTATGTATTGTTTCACCCCATGCAGGTTATGAATATTCCGGCCGAATATCGGCCGCGGCTGTGCAATCGGCTTCAAAAAGGAAAATAAGGACTGCCATCATATTGGGACCAACACATCGTGAAAGTGAAGATGCCATTTATTTGAGCGAATCGCGTTTTTTTAAAACCCCCCTGGGCGCGGTCCAGGTTGATGAAGAACTGAATGAAGAGCTTTTAGACTTAAACAATCGGATTATTAAAAACGATGTTCCCCATCTTGAAGAGCATTGTATCGAAGTTCAACTTCCCTTTATTCAGTATCTTTTTCCCGGTGCGACCGTTCTCCCGCTGCTTCTCGGTAAAACGAGTTTTGAATTGGTTAAAGTTCTTTCGCAGGCCTTAAAAATATGCATGGCAACCAGGGAAGAATACCCTTTATTTCTGGTGTCATCCAACATGAGCGCGTATCTTAAGGCCGATACAGCGGAAGAACAGACGCGGCTCTTTTTAAAACTGGTGGCGGATAAAACACCGGAAGCGATAATCAAAGCCCACCTCGATAAAAAAATAAGCGCTTGCGGAGCCGGGTGTCTGGCGGCTGTTTTGGGCCTAAACTCCCCGGAAGAGAATGAACATAATATAGAAGTCCAGGTGCTTGAAAAAGGCAGTTCCGGCGAATATGGCGAAGAAAAAGATAATGTTGTACACTATGCAGCCATATCAATCCATGATAAGAGGCTTCGGCATGCAATTTGAGTTGAATGCCCAGGAAAAACAAATCCTCCTTCAAACCGCGCGGGAAGTTATTTCGGCCCGGCTTGAAAAGCGAAAACCTCTTTTCAGTAAACCGAACGAAAACCTTCAGCAGCAATGCGGCGCCTTTGTTACCCTTCATAAACACGGCAAACTGCGGGGATGTATCGGGCACATAACCGGTCTGAGTCCTCTGATAGAAACCATTAAAGAGGTGGCCGCTGCCAGCGCTTTTCAGGACCCGCGGTTTCCGCCTCTTGCGGCGGATGAAATAAAAGACATCGATATTGAAATTTCGGTCCTCACCCCTCTGGAAAGAATTACAGATCCTGGTATAATTGAGCCGGGTAAGCATGGTATTTATATTAAACGAAGAGGGTATTCAGGAGTCTTATTACCCCAGGTGGCGACGGAACAAGGCTGGGACAGGGAAACATTTCTGACGCATACCTGCTACAAGGCAGGTCTTCCGGGAGACTGCTGGGAGGACCCGGCGGTCGAAATTTACACCT
>JBFMGN010000971.1:0-1669 GCA_040752435.1 Spirochaetota bacterium | reverse complement strand
ATGTCAAAAAATCAAAACCGGATTCGGTATTCGTATTCCAAACCATAACTGCGTTTCCTGACTCAACTCCTTTGGTTACATGATCCCAAATCATCTCTCGGACTCTTCGAGATACATTCCCCACATATACTCCAGCTCTAATTTCAAGAAGCCAGATTGCCAGTCTCCCGCGCAATCTCGGAGGGGCATTTTCAACCACGATGGCCAGCATCGCCAATACTCTCCTTATTTGGGATAGCTGGAGCAATAGATTCTTCCGGTCGTTTCGGAAACGGCAATCCTCCTGCAGATAGCACGTTCTCTATTGTTGGAATAATACGATGCAGTAACCTTGATTGACGAAATGATTCTCTGCAAGCGATGCGAACCGATTGCTCGGGGTTTATCGGATTTCTAGATGCAATCCGGAAAGCAACAGGAACGACCGTTTCAAATTTGAAGATATCCCCGATATCATAGACAAAAGATTGAGGCTTGCCTGTATGAATAAAACCGACAGCCGGAGCATATCCTGCTGCCAGAATAGCAGCTTCACAAATCCCATAGAGACAGGCCGTTGCCGAACTTAAGCATCGGTTTGGAATATCGCCGCTTTCCCACTCGGTATAATCATAGTTCCGGCTTTTCCATATTATTCCATATTGTTTTGCAAGCAATTCGTACATCTTCCGAACACGCACACCTTCGATTCCCCGCAATTGCTCAATGCTTCGGCGCTCCGGAGGCTTCTCCTTGAAACGCAGTTCATACATTTTTCGCACCACTTTCAACCGCGCCTCATCATCCAGCGCAATCTTCGCCTGATAAAGAAGCCGGTCCGCCCTTGCTCCACCCGGCTGGCCAGACGCATAGAGGCGAACACCAGCTTCTCCGACCCAGACAAGAAGACAGCCCACTCGAGATGCCAGAGTCACTGCCGAATGGGATACGCGCGTTCCTGGTTCCAACATGAGACAAGCCACTCCGCCTACTGGTATGTGCGTACGTACACCATTTTTATCGACCAAAACGAAAGCTCCATCAAGGACATCAACATTTCCTTTCTCTAAAAAGATAATAGAAATCCGATCTTTTATAGGAATTGGTTTAACAGGTGGCAAAACAGGTTCCGACATAAGTGCCTTATCGTCCTTTTAACTTCTTTATTTTATCATTAGGCAGATAATTTAATGGAGAGATAACTCTCTTCCGGGTTTTTCGTTCCAAATCCTCCCTTGCTTTGCCGGCAACTTCTCCACCTTTACGAGCTGCGACTTTACTTTTTTTGAACCCTTTCGCATCATCCGCCCGAGTGATTTCTGTAGTAGCTGCCTCACCCAGCATGGAGAAAATCAGTTCGAGGTCCGTCATGTGATCTCTAAGATTTTCACTATCTAATCCCTTAATCTTTTTATGTTCACTGGGTGTAACTCCAAAGGCGGCCTTTGCAATCTCTGCAGTCAGAATTCCATATTCCCTCTCTTCCTTCACTTCTCTTTTTTTCCATTCATCCGTCAATTCCTCCCGGATGGCAATGCCTCGCATGCGCTTTTCGATCCAGCCATCGGAATAGCCTTTGGCTTTGTAAATAGCTCTGGTACGTTTGGTCGCCAGTTCAGGGTCTTCAATTTCCAGAACCCGTTCATAACCGACTTTGGCCAGCCAGCGTTTAAAAGGTTCTGCCTTGGGA
>JBFMGN010000970.1:0-1672 GCA_040752435.1 Spirochaetota bacterium | reverse complement strand
AGATTATCCATCACGGTACTTTACTGATCAACTCCCATTTAAACCGTCTGGAATTGTCTTTAAAGGGAAATCGGGACGGTATAACAACCCATGCGGTAGAGTCAAAAAGTGCTCATGTAATAAACCTTTCGGGTTGCAGGCAGGGACTTACCCCGGATGCGGTTCGTAATGTTCTTATATGCGAATTTTACGAAACGTGGGGTGGGTCTAACGAAGACACCCCTTTAGTTATGGATATACCTCTATTGGATAATGATGGGATAAAAGGATTATATGTAAGGAACTCTTCCTGGGACTGGCTTTTTGGCAGGACCCCGGCCTTTGTTTTTAGGGTTCCCGCTCTTAAGTTAGGAACTTCCATGCTATCCATTTTTGTAGAGAAGGGTATGGTACATAATATATCGTGCCCCAATAAAACCTTGGAAGATGGGATTCGTGCCCTTCTGGTGGACAAAAGGTTTGACATCAGGATTGTAACAGCCGCCGTCGATTCTATTTTTCAAAAGCAATAAAGAAGCATATTTCCCATAATTATTGCTGTACGGAATTACTCATTCCACAGATTCTTCATTTTGTGTACAATATTTAAAAGAATTTTTTACTTAGAGCTTAAATATGTCTGTGGAATTAAATAAACAGGGAGTAATATAGATTGAAACTTATAAACCAAATTTCTGAGAATTTACTGGTAAAACGCCAGCATCCGCGCAAGGAAGATTTAAGGGGTTATTATTTCCGGGATATCACTGCAATTATTCATTCTTACCCTTTCAGACGGCTTAAACACAAGACGCAGGTTTTTTTCTCGCCTAAAAACGATCATATTTGTACAAGAATTGAACACGTTATGCATGTGGCGACGATTTCAGTCACTATTTGCAAAGCCCTTAACCTTAACACGGAGCTTGCCTGGGCTATCAGCCTGGGCCATGATCTTGGACACTCCCCCTTCGGCCATGTGGGAGAAAATATACTATCGGAAATCGTAAAGAAGAAAGGCGGAATCTTCGAGCACGAGCTATATTCTTTAAGAGTCGTGGATTTTCTGATTAATTATGGCAAAGGTCTTAATCTGACGTACGCGGTTCGTGACGGCATTGCCAATCACTGTGGGGAAGTTTTCGAGCAAGCGATAAAGCCCGATTTTTCTGTTAAGGACTTACAGAACATAAAAAAGAACGCTCATTACCCTGCCACCTGGGAAGGAGCTATTGTCAGGATGGCGGATAAAGTCGCCTATCTTGGGAGAGACCTGGATGACGCCGAACAACTTCGGCTTATCACTAAAGATTCCGTTCCCGCCTCAGCCGTACAAACTCTTGGCCGGAACAACAGCCAGATCATTGATACCCTGGTAACTGACATAACAACGGTAGCTGCCGGAACAGGTGCGATAGGTTTTTCCGACGATATTTATCATGCTGTTCTGGCGCTAAAAGAATTCAACTACAACTATATATACGGCAGCCCGATTCTTTCGGATTATCATGAAAATTTTGGGAGAATCTTAAAAACCCTGTACGGCTATCTGAATGATATGTTTGAAAAATATAGCTTCAATGTTGAGGCATATAAAAAAGAAAAAAATGTACTTTCTGTTCGATTTGGTGATTATCTTTCTAAAATGAGAGATTTTTACGATCGAATTGATCAATCATATAATAATGTTGTG
>JBFMGN010000097.1:0-8405 GCA_040752435.1 Spirochaetota bacterium | reverse complement strand
ACCGGATGCCCTTCCCGACAGCCAGCGCTTTATCCTGGATGTCTGTACCCTTTTTAAAAACGCCTTCCTGCAGCAGAATGCCTTTGATGATATCGACCGGTATACGACTGCAATTAAGCAGTTTAAAATGCTTCAGGTCATCCTTCTCTACTGGAGGAAGGGTTCCCAGGCCATAAAACGGGGAATAACCCTCGTTAACTTGAGGAAGATGAAGGTGTTCCAGGATATAGTAAAAATGAAATTTACAATACCCAACGATCAGGTGGAGATGTTTGATAAACTTACCGCCCGGCTTGAACGTTCACTGGATCAGGTGGAATCGATTTATGCGTAACGAAACAGAGAAAAAGTTAATGGCCGGCCGCGAATATATAGGGGTTGATAAAATCGACGGACCCCTCATATTTATCCAAAATACCCATCCTATAGGCTACAGAGAGTTGGTGGAATGCGTGGACAGAGCCGGTCATCCCCGCCTCGGCATGGTACTGGACACTTCGACCACCGCGGTTGTGGTTCAGGTTTTTGAAGGGACATCCGGCCTTACCCTTCCGAACACGCGGGTTCGTTTTATGGGAGAGACATTGAAAATCGGGGTAACCCGGAAAATGCTGGGACGGGTTTTCAACGGTCTTGGGATGCCCATAGATGACGGGCCTGCCCCCCTGGGAGACATGGAACTGGACATAAACGGTAAACCCATCAATCCGACGGCGAGAGAGTATCCGAGGGATTTTATACAGACCGGTATCTCTGTAATCGACGGCATGAATACCCTTATCCGCGGGCAGAAACTGCCGATATTTTCGGGGAACGGGCTGCCTCACAATGAGCTGGCTGCCCAGATAGCCCGGCAGGCAAAGATAAAGGGCGGTAAAACCGATTTTGCCGTCGTTTTCGCAGCCATGGGTGTTAAACACGATATAGCGAGATATTTTATCCGCTCCTTTGAAGAAACCGGGGTTCTGGAGAATGTTGCTCTCTTCCTTTCCCTGGCGGACGATCCATCGATCGAGAGGATTGTAACCCCCAGAACCGCCCTGACCCTGGCGGAACATCTCGCCTTCAACGAGAATATGCATGTTCTTGTTATTCTGACGGATATGTCCAACTACTGCGAATCCTTACGGGAAATTTCCACAATCCGGGGGGAAATACCTTCCAGGAAAGGGTATCCCGGGTATCTTTATTCCGACCTTGCGGAAATCTATGAACGTTCCGGCATGCTTAAAGGTTTCAGAGGCTCCATCACGCAGCTTCCGATATTGACGATGCCCAACGATGATATCTCCCATCCCATCCCCGATCTGACGGGTTATATTACCGAAGGGCAGCTCGTATTTGAACGGGAAATGTACGGCCGGAGTATTTATCCGCCGGTGGCCGGTCTTCCCTCTCTTTCCAGGTTGATGAAGGACGGCATAGGTGAGGGGATGACGCGCAAAGATCATCCTCACCTTGCAAGCCAGCTTTTCGCGGCGTATAGTTACGTCAAGGATGTCCGAAACCTGGCTTCCGTAATCGGTGAGGAAGAACTTACGCCCTTAGATCACCAATACATGGATTTCGGCGAGTTTTTCGAGAGAAAGTTTGTTTCCCAGAGTATGAATGAGGAGCGGACGGTCGAAGAGACTCTGGATCGCGGCTGGGAAGCGCTGCGGCTACTTCCCCCGGAAGAACTCCACCGGATTACAGAAGAAGAGCTTGAAGAATTTTATATGCAGTAGAAGAAACAGCAGAAAAAACTTTAGATAGGCGGCAGTTATGCTGAAAAGTGCGCCGACGAAAACAAACCTGCTTAAAACCAGACAAGAACTTAAGTTTGCAAAACTGGGCCATGAGCTGTTAGACCAGAAACGGAATATTCTTGTACTGGAACTGCTGAACCTGGTGGATCAGGCTTCTGATTTTCAATCCCGGGTTGAAAAGTCCCTGGCGGAAGCGTACCGCACCCTGGAAGAAGCTGTTTTGCGAATGGGTAAGCTCAAAGTCTTAAGTCTTGGGAGCGCAATCAATATTAAAGCCGAGATGAAAATATCCCAGCGCCGGGTAATGGGAGTACCCCTTCCGGTGGTAGAGACTTCCTTTACTGAGAATCCGCCCTATTACAGTCCTATGAGTACGAGTTTCTGGATAGACGGTTCGGTTAACGAGTTTAAAGCGGTCTTAAGCCACATGGGCCGGCTGGCAGAACTCAAAGTGTCGATTATGCGCCTGGCTAGAGAGGTCAGGAAGACAATCCGAAAGGTGAATGCCCTTGAGAAGATCGCGATACCCGATCTTGAAGAAACGGTTCACTATATTCAAAACCGCCTCGAGGAAAACGAACGGGACATGTTTGTGCTTATGAAAATGGTAAAAACCCGTCTCGAGAAAAAAAGAGGAGAGTAAAAGTGAGCGGTCCGATAAAAAGAGTACTCGTTTACATCGACGGGACGGAACAGTCTATAACCGCAGCCCAGTACGCCGTTGTTTTAAGCCGTACTTGCGGAGCGGAGTTAAAGGCAATTTATGTTGTCAATACCCGGGCCTTGAATGACCTTGTAAAAGCGAGGATTTTTCTCGAAATCGAACAGGAGGAATATAAGAGAGATCTGGAAGCGAATGCGGAGCGCTATCTTAACCACGTTAAAGAGCTGGGACGTAAAAAAGGTGTTTTCATTGAAACCCTGCATGTAAGCGGCAATGTCCCTACGGAGATAAAAAACGCGGTGGAGCAGCACAAGATCGACCTGCTGGTTATCGGGGAGTTATCCCATGTACGCAGCCGCAGGGACGAGTTTTATAACGAGACGGAACGGGCGATGCGGAGTGTTCCTTGTTCGGTTTTGATAGTTAAGGATGAAGACCGGGTATTCGAGCTTTTCGATTCACTTATATAGATATAGCAATAGGTATTAAGAGGTTTTATGCAAAAGAGTATTAAGGAAGGTACCGGTAATGGCATTAGCAGATCTAATTTCGAGTGAGGTGGTAAAAGTTCCCCTGCAATCAAAAAACAAGACCGACGTAATAAAAGAACTGATCGAGGTTCTAAAAGATTCAGGTAGAATAAAAGAAATTGAGGCGGCATATAATGCGGTCATTGCCAGGGAGAATCTTTCCAGTACCGGGCTTGAAGAAGGCATAGCCGTACCGCATGCAAAAACGACCGCGGTACAAACGCTTGCAATGGCTCTTGGTATTGCCCCAGGGGGTGTGGATTTTAATGCCCTTGACGGAAAACCATCGTATATTTTTTTTCTTATGCTTGCCCCCCCGGATCAACCGGGCCCGCACATCGAGGCGCTTTCGGAGATCGCGCGGATTACTAAATCAAAAGCTTTCTGCAATTTACTGATAAATGCGAAGTCATCGGCAGAAGTGGTGGAACTGTTCAGGGAAGAGTGATTTCGTTGAAACGAAATTGGTTTATAGAATCATGTGCATGGCGATTTCGTCGCATTCTTCAAGCTTAGGGCATTCCAGGCATTCCCGCCACAGCTTTCTCGGGAAGTGGTCTTTATCAGTCATAGTAAAACCCAGTTTTTCGAAAAACGCTGTTTTATAGGTTAAAGTGATAATTTCCTTTACCTTCAGCCTTCTTCCTTCCTTTATAAGGGTCTGGACGATTTTTTTCCCAATGCCCCTGCCCCGGTAGTTGTCATTCACCGCCAGCGCCATAATTTCGCCCATGTCAAGCCAGAGGAGAGTAAGCGCTCCGCATCCTGCCACCGTCCCATCCTTGTCCACGGCGACGAAGAAATTACCCAGCATGGTAATAATTTTGTATTTACTGCGCTGGAGCATTAACCCCTTCTTTGCCATAGCGTAGGTGAGTTTGAAGATATCGTTTACGTGCTCTACCGTCGCACGCATTACCTTGATTTCATTATTTTTATCGTCGTCACTTTTCATGAAACTGCGCCATTTCTTTAATATTTTGCATCTGCCCTTTGTTGCTGGTAATACCCTTGTGAACAATGGCGGTAACCCCTGTTGAAAGACCATAGAGATTTATAAAACCGGTCGCATCCTTATGGTTATAACTGCTCTCTCCGAAAGAGGCAAGCTCTTCAATATAAAGCGAATAGGGGGATTTCCTTCCACCGATGATGATATTCCCTTTGTAAAGGATAAGGTTCACAGAACCGGTTACAAATTCACTTGTCTTCCGCATAAAGGCTTCCATCGATTCCCTTAAGGTTGTGAACCATTTGCCGGAATAAATAAGATCGGCGTACTTAATAGACATGGACTGTTTGAAGTGCAGGGTATCGCTGTCCAAAGTCATCATTTCCAGTTCCCTTAAGGAGACATTAAGGATAGTTCCACCGGGGGTTTCATATATGCCCCGGCTTTTCATTCCAACCACCCGGGTTTCTACCAGGTCCGCCCTGCCTATTCCATGTTCTGCGCCGATTTTGTTAAGCCGTACCAGGATCTCCACCGGCGGCAACGGCTGCCCATTTATGCCGACGGGGATTCCCTTTTCAAAATCGATGGTTACTTCCATTTCCTCCTCGGGTGCATCTTTGGGAGATTTTGTCCAGAGGAAAAGCTCAGGCTTAGGCCTGTTCCACGGATTTTCCAGGTCTCCTCCTTCATGGCTGATATGCCAGATGTTTGCATCCCGGGAATAAATATTTTTCTTTGAGATTTTCCCTATGGGAATGTTGTGTTTTTCCGCGTACTCGATGGCTGCTTCCCGGGAAGTGATATCCCAGATCCTCCAGGGGGCTATTACTTTAAGATGGGGCGCCAAAGCCTTGTAGGTCAGCTCAAACCGCACCTGGTCATTCCCTTTCCCGGTACAACCATGGGCAACCGCCTCAGCCTTTTCCTGTAATGCCACCTCAACCTGGTGTTTAGCCTGTAAGGGGCGGGCGATAGAGGTACCCAGCAGATACTTGTTTTCGTAAATCGCTCCCGCCCTCAGCATGGGGAAAAGAAAATCCCGGACAAACTCCTCCCGGACATCCCGGATATACAGTTTTGAAGCCCCGGATTTGAGGGCTTTGTCTTCCAGGTTGTCCCAATCTTCTTCCTGCCCCACATTGGTACACACGCATACGATCTCTGCTCCTTCGTAGTTCTCGTTAAGCCATGGTATAATTATTGAGGTATCGAGACCTCCGGAATAAGCCAGCACAATTTTTTTCATTTTTGTTTTACCCATTTTTTCCTCCTCCTATAAAACTTATTAAAAGCCTTTTAAAACCTTGTACAGGATCGATATTCCCTCCGCTATCTCTTGCTCTTTAATAATCAAAGGCGGTGCTATTCTTAGCACGTTCTCACCCGATTTAAGAATTAATAACCCGTTCTCTCTGCACGCCGTAATTATGGCTTTTATAAAACCGGATACCTTCCCTTTCTCTGTCTTTATCTCAAGCCCCAAGAGAAGGCCTTCTCCCCGGACTTCTCCGGCATACGCAATTTCAGATGCAAGGGATGAAAGTTCTTTTCTTAGATATCGCCCGGCGGTGCGGACTCCGTGGAGAAAATCGGGTTCCTGGATCAGGTCAAGCACCTTAAGGGCTACGGATGTTACCACAGGTCCCCCTCCGAAGGTTGAACCATGCTCCCCTACATTCAGGCGATTGTTAATTTGCTCAGGGATTAAGGTCGCTGAAAGGGGAAGGCCCCCTGCCAGGGGTTTTGCCAGGGTGATGATGTCCGGTTCAAGCCCCACCGCTTCCGATGCATACATACGTCCCGTTCTCCCAAGGCCGGTCTGGATTTCATCGGCTATCAGCATGATCTCGTACTGCCTGCATAGCGAGTTTAGGGTATCGGCGAACTCGTTCGTCATTGAACATAGACCGCCTTCCCCCTGTATGATTTCCGTTATTACGGCGCAAAAGGTGGGGTCCAGTGCCGTTTTCAGACGGTCGGCATCATTGTATGGTGCGACCACTACCCCCGGTAACAAGGGTTTAAAAGGCTCTTGATACGCCGGGTTGGGCGTACATGACAGGGCTCCCAGGGTTCGGCCGTGAAAAGCGTTTTCAAAACAGAGGATTTTATGGTTGCCCGGACCCTTTTTACGCATGGAGTAGAGACGGGCATATTTAATGGCGGATTCATTGGCTTCCGTGCCGCTGTTCCCGAAATGAACTGCACTGAAAGGTCCTGTGGCAGCCAGCCTCTTTGCCAGTTTTATGGTCGGCTCAGTCGTATACAGATTGGAACTATGGATAAGTTTTTTCATCTGCTCATAGGCGGTTTCGGCGAGATCTTCCCGCCCGTACCCGAATGCATTTACGGCTATCCCCGAACCAAAATCGAGATATTCTTTCCCTGAAATATCGGCCAGATAAACACCTTCCCCTTTCTCAATAACTAAAAGCTCCCCCGGATAGTTTCTGGGAAGCGGGGGATTCTGAATAATTGCATTTTGTTTTGTCATGTTCATTCCTTTCAGAGGGTTATTCGGGAACCGCCGCGGCCTGCCAGCAGCTTCGCCAGGTCGCCGCTTTTCTGGTACTGACCGATAATTACACTTGTAACCCCTTTTTTTAAGGCGTTAACCGAGGAGCGTACTTTAGGGATCATACCGCCGGAAATTATCCCGGATTGGATCGCTGCCTGAATATTTTTTTCATTTATAGCAGCTATGATTTTTCCTTCCTTCAAAATACCGGGGATATCCGAGATGAATACCAGGCAGCCCGCCGGGATTTCCGAGGCTATTGCAAACGCCGCTTCATCCGCGTTGATATTAAGGGCATCTCCATGTTCGTCCATTGAGGTGGAGGCGATAATCGGAACATAATCCGCAGACACGAGCAGGTGTAAAAGGTGCGTATCGACAGTGGTGATCCTGCCTGTTCTGCTTCCCGTTGATAAACCGTCCTCCAGACAAGTACCGGTGAAAATAGCACCGTCGGAACCGCTTAGTCCCACGGCTCTGCCTGTACGGTTGAAACGCCGCACCAGGTATTTATTCAGCCTGCCTGCCAGTACCATGTCCACAATTTCCATTTCCTTTGCGCTTGTTATTCGAATTCCGTCCTTAAATACCGGTTCAATCCCGAAAAGCTTTGCAATTTTGGTAACCTCATCCCCACCTCCGTGAACCAGTATGAAACTGTATTTTCCCTTAAAGCCGGCCATTTCGGCGGCGAGGGCATCAAAGGCAGCTTCTTCCGAGGCCGCTTTTCCCCCGATTTTTATCGTAACAGTCTCTTTTTCCATTGCGTTTACAATTCTCCATATACCCGAAGCCCGGATGCCTCTTTCAAACCGAGACGGATATTCATATTCTGCACGGCCTGGCCCGAGGCACCTTTTACAAGGTTATCGATGGCGGAAAAGAGGAGAATGGTTTTTCCTTCCAGATGCCAACTGATATCACACCGGTTGGAGCCCCATACATCATCAGTTTCCGGTATCCGGCCGGGTCGTAAGGCGACAAAAACCGCATCCCGATACTGTTTTCTGAAACAGCCTTCAATTTCCGAGTTTCCAATGCCCTCCGTTAATTCTGCCACTGTCGTCACGAACATTCCCCGTTTTACCGGTATCAGGTGGGGTGTAAAAAGGATATCGACAGCCCCGGCCGTTTTATGCGCCCGGTCCACTTCCTGCTGTATTTCCACGCTATGGCGGTGGGTTTTCCCGGGGGAATATGCGCCTGCATTTTCCGTCCTTTCACAAAAACGAAGGTCGGGCCTGTTTTTTTTCCCGGCCCCGGAAATTCCAGAAAGGGCATTCACAACGATGCGGCCGCGGATTAAGCCCGCTTTTATAAGCGGTATCAAAGGTAACAGGGTCGCCGTAGGATAGCAGCCGGGATTCGCAATCAGGTCTGCCTTCCGTATATCATCCCGGTTAATTTCACTTAAGCCGTACACCGCTTTCTGAAGCAAATCTTTCCGCGGCGGCTCTTCACCGTAGTACTTTTTAAAGAGGGCCGGGTCCCGTATTCTGAAATCCGCCGAAAGATCAATCACCAGGGTGCTCTTAAAAAACGGTTCACACAGCCTGCCTGAGGCGAGATGGGGAAGGGCCGCAAAAACCACATCGGGCTTCATTGAACAGGCCTCTTCCACTGAAACGAGCCTGCCGTTGGTCGCATCTGTTTTGCATAGAACCGATTCTTTCCGGTTCGGATGGTCGCCTGACAGCGCTGGATCTACGGATAACAGACTCTCTCCGGGCTGTGAAGAGGAAACAGGCAGTATGCACGCCACATCAGGATGGTCGCTTAAAAGGCGCAAAAGAATCATGCCTGTATAACCGCTTGTGCCAAGTATAGCCGCTTTCATTCTAATAAGTGCTCCACTGTTTAAGTTCCGGGCTGCTCCAATTCCAGTTCCGGAATCTTTATTTTAAAAGTATTTAATAGAGTGTCTTTGGTATACCCCTCTTTCAACACAATCATTATCGTATCATCGCCTGCCATAGTGCCCAATATTTCA
>JBFMGN010000969.1:0-1674 GCA_040752435.1 Spirochaetota bacterium | reverse complement strand
AATTCCGTAAAATTATCGACCGGCAGATTACCTTCTACTGGAGAGCACAGAGAAGTCTCATTGGCCGGGTCGCTGCCGCCTGCTATAGCATTAACCTTTACTTTTCCAACCAGTTGGCCTGGAAGGTCAATAAACATGTTGGTTTGCGGGTTCTTAACTCTTTTCCCTTTTCGGTAGACACCGAAAACATCGCCTGCCTGGATTCCCTGCGATTTGCCGCCTGATATGATATAGTTACCATCTTCAAAAGACAGGATGTATGCCCGCCAGGGCTTATCAAGGAGATTTTCAACGACATTACTGACCAGCTTTGAGATAGCTGCTGATAAGGCTTTGTCGTTTAATGTGGAATCATAATCGGCGCGAGCACCAACGCCCATCATAGTGCCAGCCTCGGAAAATGCCTCTCCCTGACCTTCCTCCGAATAAATAATCTGGCCGGTTGAGACATCAATAAGTCTAATGTTTACCTTGGCATAGGCTGTTTGTTTCTTAGTCCGGCTGAAAACTCCCACCTCGCCGGTCGTCTCTCTGCCGAATTCTGAAATAGACCCCACAATCAGGTAATCAGCAGAGATATTCAACTTGGAAAAATCACCGATCTCAAGCTCCTTGTTGACCTTATCAATATCAGCCCGTTCAAGAAGCAGGAACTTGCCGGTTGCAGCAAGCCTTGCAGAGAGGATATCCATGGCCTGTTTTCCGATGGGATCTTGGCTTTTATCAAGAAAGATACTCTGTCCATACTTGGTTTCATTAGAAAACCTGGCAATGGCTACCTTTCTTTTCAACGCTCTTTTTGGCTCAGACTCAGTTAAAACTTTACTGACCTGCGGCTGTTTATCGGGAATTACTTCCACTGGGCTTTTATTAACTGTTGCGCAGGATAGACATAAAAGAAGGAATCCAAGCAGAAAAACAGAGTATCTCTTCATCATGAAACCTCCCTTTTTATGAAAGTAAAGATCCAATTTGAAACAAACATACCGGTGAGATGGTTTATATTACCAGTTTTCTCTGAATAGTCAAAGTATAACTATGAGGATATTGCAGGAAAAGTAGTTAATGATGAAATTTCAAGAGATAAAGTCAATGCTGCATTCGGCTGGGCAAAAGCCCCGCTCTCCATTTGCTGGTTTTATTCCTGTTTTGTGATGTGGGGGTGAGGTGCGAGGTAAAGATAGTGAGAGGTTGGCAAAAAGTAAATCCAATATGTCAGCCGGAATCCGGCCTTTCTCAGAGAGGTAAAGAATTTCAACTAAACAGATAGATGGTAGTACATAAATACACCCTCCCTCATGCTCACACTGAATAAAATACTGTAAAGCGACCGGTGATAGCTGGTCATCATCCTGAAGATACCAAATAAGAGCATGAGTATCAGTTACTGCGGTGGGCATTAAAATCCTCTCTGGGAAAATTACCCCACATTTCTTTGCGTGTGTGGTCAATCTCTTCCGCACTGATCGAGCATCCTTTTAACAATCCACGCAATGAACGGCGCTGTTGCGCTGTTTGAGTTTGAAGAGATGCCTCTATATCACGGGTAAGATTTTCAATTAACCGTAATTTATCAAGTGGTGATAATTGCCTAGTCAAACCTATAACCTGCTCATAAATAGTCATAGCTTTCTCCATGCCCATACCCTAAATTGGGGAATAGGTTAAGACTCC
>JBFMGN010000968.1:0-1674 GCA_040752435.1 Spirochaetota bacterium | reverse complement strand
TAACATCCGGAGATATTCCTATCCCTGTATCTTTAACCATTATTCTTACAAATCCACGTCTTAATCTCATGGATATGGTTATGGAACCTTTTTCGCTAAACTTTACAGCGTTATCTATGATATTATTTAAAAGTATCTTTATTTCCTGTGGGTCCGCGAAAATATTTTCCAGGTTTTCAGGTATTTCCATTTTAACTTTGAGCTTTTTTTCATATAATAAATATTGAATATTCTGGACTATTTCCTCTACCAGTTTTTTCACCGAAAAGTGGATTTTATTTAACACCTTTTTCCTTTTTAATACTCATCTTGACTGACTTTTTATGAGGCCATAAGGAGCCTCCTTAGTTCTTTGACAACTGAATTTCCATCGGGCAACTGGTTAAGATAATCCACTAAATCATCCCAGACTATACGACGCAGTTCATTTTGGAGTTCTCCCGTTGAAAGATGAGAAGCTGATTTTCGTTTACCTTTTGCACCTTCGCGTTTAATTGCGATGTGGGTCAGGAGGGCATAGGCGAAACATACCAGATGCAGGTGTGTAACTGCGGCTTGATAAGAGCCGTTCTGATATTGGCCAAGCCCCAATAGTTGCTTAGCATCTTTGAAGAACACTTCGATACTCCATCGTTTGTCGTAAATCTGAATCATTTTTTCTGCGGAAAATTTTGGATCGTCTGTAACCAAACCGATAATTTTCCCATCATCTTTTTTGCGGGAATAAATTACATGCGCATTCCCGATCTTGCTGACCTCCATCCAGCCGGCATCCACATAGCGATATTGAACTTGTCCTTTTGCCTTGGATATATAAAGCGTTTTTTTCTTCTTGTCGCGAAACAGCCGGCGGCCGTAAGCCTTAACCTTCAGTTTCCGCCCATTCTTAAAAAGATTGCGATTGTTCTTGAGGACAGAAACAAAATGAAATCCTTTTTTCCGGCAGGCTTTCACAACAACAGGGCATAAATAATAACTGTCAAAAAGGACTTTAACCTTAACCCCTTCAGGCGGATTAAATCTTTTGATCAGTCCGGCCGCAAACTGCGTAGTTTTTTCAAACTCAACCTCGACATTTTTGCACTCTTCTTTTTTAACATACAGCCGTATACCGAAAGGAATTATGTATCCCCGGAAATGAATAATAGCTTTAATATATTGGTGACCGGATATTTTTTTGCCGGAAACGGGATCGTATATCCACGCTACAGCTTCCATTTTTTTGCCTGTTTTCTTCTTCTTGGAATCGTCGATGATTAACTCAACAGTTTCTCCTTTTTCGGGCCTGAGCGATTTCAATAATTCGTATGCCTTTCTTTCAAGGGCTTCTTTTGCCTCCCACCGGCTCAAGTGGACGAAGTTATTGAACCGGCTTCGGTGATGTTGATTCCTCCCGTCGAGCTGACGATAAAGAGCCGAGATGTTCCGGCGTTCATAAGAAAACACTATCAGAAAAACCAGGGTGCGAAAATATTCAAAGTGGTTCCAGTGAAATTCACTTGTCAAAGAACTAAAAAATATGTTAAGCTTTGAAGGAAAACGGACGACCTTATGCATGGGCAATTCTCCTTTACCGATATGTTTTTTAGTGTTACCACGTGAACACACTTAATTCATATCGGCTGAATTGCCCTTTCTATTTTGCTATGTTCATTCTTTTATCCTGAAAAGTCA
>JBFMGN010000967.1:0-1676 GCA_040752435.1 Spirochaetota bacterium | reverse complement strand
CTGTTTCTGAGATAACCGACTCAATCTTTATTCGAGTAGCAGGATTTACCTTGGAGGAATTGTTGATCACCCGTGAGACGGTTGACTTGGAAAACCCGGATATTCTGGCCAGATCATGCAGGGTCATTTTTGACATACTAATTTTTTAACCTTTTTCAGAGAAACCGATTGAGATTGCCCTTCGAATCTTATCGGAGAACAGGCTGTAGAGGATAATCGTCGGAATGGCTGCCAAAATAACCGCAGCATTGAGCGGTCCGAAGGAAGTAATGTATGTTCCTTTGAAAGTGAGCAACGCCCGAGGCAGGGTGAAAAGTTCACGGGTTCTGATAAAAGCAAGACCAAAAAGAAATTCATTCCAAATATATACCGTCTGCAAAATAATCACAGTAAATACGGCCGGCATTGCCATCGGCAGCATTACGTACCAGTAGACTTTCCACTGAGGAATCCCATCCACCTTGCAAGCGTCGTCAATGGAGTTTGGAATCTCGATAAAAAAAGAACGGATTAGAAATATTGAAAGGGATAAACCGAAGGCTATATTAGGAAAAATTAATCCCCAGTAGGTATTTACAAAATTAAGATTCCGTAAAAGCTTCAATAACGGAACCAATCCGGTTATTTGGGCTATAAACATGCCGCTCATAAAGAGGTAGAAAGTTAGTTTTTTCCCGAAAAACTTCATGCGGGCCAGGGGGTAAGCGGCCATCGGCGCGATAAACGCAATTGAAAAAACTGAAACCCCTGTTACCAACACACTGTTAAAGAAAGCTCGGCCGATTTTACCTTCAATCCATGCTTCCCCATAGTTCAGCCACCGGGGGTTTTGAGGAATGCTCCAGGGTGTGGCGAAAATGGCCTTGTTATCCTTTAATGAATTAATTCCTACCAGAAAAATTGGAAAAACAATAATAAATGAATAAAGAGTCAAAAATATATAGAGCAGCAGGCGCTTTGAGATTTTTAGAAATCTTACTTTCTTCTCAGATGAAGATACCTGACGGTGTGCCATAAGTATACCTTCTCTCTTATTCATTCGGCCGGGCTTTCATGAGCTTAAGCTGTACGACGGTAATAAGCAGGCAAATTAAAAAGATAACCACCCCGATAGCAGATGCATATCCCGACTCCATACGCCTGAACGCCATTTTATACAGGTGAGTCGTAACAATTTCAGTCGCATTCACAGGTCCGCCGCCGGTCATAGACCATATAAGATCGAAGGATCTAAAAGCCCCGGAGATACACATGATGATTAAAACGGCAATAAGCTCTCTTATGAGAGGCACGGCGATAAATATTATTGTCTTAAGCTCCGATACTCCATCGACTTTGGCTGCCTCAAAAAGACTTTCCGGAATATTTTTAAGCCCTGCCAGGAAGAGCACCAGATAAAGACCGGTATAGATCCAGTTAATGGTGATGATTATGGAAAGCAGGGCAGTGGAAGTATTTCCGATCCAGGCCAGGTTTTTGACATCAAAACCCAGTTTTCCCAAAACCAGATTGATAATTCCAATTTCCGGGTCATACATCCAGGCCCAGATCATACCGATGGCTACCAGGGAAATGACCATTGGAAGGAAGAATACACTGTTAAAGAAACTACCGCCGAATAATTTGCGGTTCAAGGCTGCCGCTATAGTCAGGGCGACGGGCAGTTGTATTACCAC
>JBFMGN010000966.1:0-1680 GCA_040752435.1 Spirochaetota bacterium | reverse complement strand
ACGGCTTTCCGACCTAGACGGGCACAGCAGAATAATTAAAAGGTGAACATTCTGATGAATAAAAAATTAAGTTCCGAAGGAGGAATAAAATGCCAGAAAACTTAACAAGAAGAGAATTTTTAAGAGATTTAGGCTTAACTGCGGCTGGGGTAACCCTGGCCGGGGCGATGGGCGGTGCTGCCACCAAAGCCTTCGCTGAAACCGATAATAGAAAACCAAGCCCGCCGGCCAAGAAATACTGGTGGGTTAAACAGCAGGATGGACCGACGGTTGAAGTCGATTGGAAGCAAATGCAGCGGTATAAGGAATGGCAAACCACGCGGGGCAGCCTGGCAAAATACAGGAAGGAACTGTTCGGCGAAGGATTTCACGAACGGAGTCTCAAACAAAGAGCTGAGAATGCTAAGACGTGGGAACTTGGGAAAAAACCCGGTTACCAAACGGTAGACTGGGCGTTTCAGTCGGCCGTCGGTGCGGCCAGAGCGCCCTTCAAGTTCATGGGTGAACAGAAAGCGTCAACCCCGCAGGACAGGGGGGTTCCGCGCTATGAAGGCACACCGGCAGAAAATTCCAGGATAATTCGGGTCGCTCTTCATCACCTTGGGGCTGCAAGTGTCGGGTTTGTGGAACTTGATCCCAACACAAACATGAAGCTTATTTATGACGAGATGCCGCAAGGCGACAACCGTAAAATAATTTTTGAGGATATCGACCTCGGCTATGAGGACAAGGAAAAAATCGTTATCCCCAATAAAGCTCGGTATATCATCGTATTTACAAGTCAAATGTCGACCGAAACGATGCAGCGAGGTCCTACCCTTACCGGATCGAATACTACGGGATTGACGTATACCCGGATGTGGAACACCCTTGCCCAGCTTCACGAGTTTATCCGGGGATTAGGCTGGAATTCCTACGGGACTACCGCTTTCAACGGACTGGGTATTTACCCGGCCATGGCGGTCATGGCCGGACTGGGCGAACTTTCAAGATTAAACCGCCTGATTACCCCCGAATATGGCCCCATGGTCAGGGAGACTTTCTTGTTTACCGACTTGCCTTTGGAGTCTACCAAACCCATAAATTTTGGTGTTATGGAATTCTGTAAAAGGTGTTTACGCTGCGCGGATATGTGCCCATCCAAATCATTGAGCTTTGATCGTGAGCCGACCTGGGAAGTAAGGGGAGCATGGAATAATCCGGGGCACAGGGCCTATTTTGAGAACTCCGTCACCTGCAGGAATTACTGGGATATGGTGAACAGTAACTGCGGTATCTGTTTTATTGTATGTCCTTACGCTCTGGACGATGAAGCTTCAATACAGAAAATATGGAAGATAACGGCTTCAATTACCCCGCTCTTTGATGCGTCCGTTAGAAAAATGCATGATACTGCTTTCCCGGCGGAGTTTACACAGCCGATGCAGAGCCCGGAATCATGGTGGCAAAACGAAGAGATGCCGGAATACGGTATCAATACCATGATGGGTAAAAAGAAACTATAGATGGGGGTAAAATATGTTGTGGTATTTTGTAGGTTTAATAAGCGGCGGTGCGCTGGCGCTGTTGATTGTCGGCAGTGCAGTTAAGAAAATAACTATTACCTGGTATCAGTGGGTCCTCGGAGCCATTGCGTATGGGCTGCTTATTGTTCTTATACAGAACTCGATTGCTTTCAAT
>JBFMGN010000965.1:0-1681 GCA_040752435.1 Spirochaetota bacterium | reverse complement strand
CGGCAATCGCATTTTCCCGTTCAAGTACCATAGCGAGTGATGGATTGGATGTCATATATTCTATTAAAGCTTCATAAAAATCTTTTCCCTGATGTTCTTCGTAATGTCTCTCGGCAAGTGCCCTGGAAACCCGGATAAGTTTCATGGCTACAATATTAAACCCCTTTTTCTCCAGTCTGGAAATAAGGTCACCCACAATTCTTCTCTGGAGTACACCCGGTTTCAGCATTGCGAAAGTTCGCTCAACTGGCATTCTGTCTGCCTCCTGGAATGATAGATATAAGTGCTTTTATAAATTAAATAGCGGTAATTTTCAAGGATCCCACTCAAGCAGGAGTTGATTCTAAATCTATAATATTAGTACTGTGCTTTTGAGAGAAGAATGAAATATAGCGGAGTATCCGTTTTTACCGGTAGAAAGATTGAAGTTGAGATAGAAGAAGGCAGAATCGCCGGTATCAAAGAAATCGAAACAAAAGAGAGTCTTCCTTATATAGCACCCGGATTTCTGGACATGCAGGTAAACGGTTTTTCGGGCAGTGATTATAGCGGAGATGACTTTTCAATCCCTCAATTTGAAAGGCTCCTGCATTGTCTTGATATGGCTGGAACAACCCAGCATGTTCCGACGATTGTTACCAAGCCCCGGAATCGTATTGTAGAGAATCTGAAGCTGCTTTCGCGCGCTTTGCGGGAAAATCCTGCCCTTGAAGAGGCAATTGCCGGAATACATGTTGAAGGGCCCTTTATTTCGGTGGAAGACGGGCCACGCGGTGCTCATGACCGCCGGTTTATTCGTGCTCCGGATTTTTCCGAGTTCCAGGAGTGGCAGGCTGCAGCCGAAGGCCGAATCAAAGTTATTACCCTGGCGCCGGAGAAACCTGGAGCATTGGAATTTATCGAGAAAATTACGCGGACCGGAGTAATTGCGGCAATCGGCCATACTGCCGGCACGCCTGAGATAATTCGGGAAGCTGTTATCGCCGGAGCGACTCTTTCCACCCACCTGGGAAACGGGAGCCATGTGAGTCTGCCGCGGCTGGATAATTATATCTGGGAACAGTTGTCCGAAGACCGTCTTATGGCCGGGCTGATTGCCGACGGTTTTCATCTGCCGCCCTCGGTTGTAAAAGTAATTACCAGGGCTAAGGAAAGTACCCGGATAATCCTGGTAAGCGATGCATCTCCTCTGGGCGGGCTTAAACCCGGTATTTACCGGTGGGGAGCTATAAAAGTCCAGATTTTTGATGACGGGCACCTGGGGTTAGCCGGAACCCCCTTCCTGGCAGGGTCTGGTCATCTCCTGGACTGGTGTATACCTCATTTTTCCGCTTTTACCGGTTTCCCCATCGGAGAAGTTATACCTCTCTGTACTGTAAATCCTGCTCGCTTGCTTAAGCTGCCCCGGGATTATGGTCTTTTAAGGGCAGGAGCTCCCGCCAACCTCGCCCTATTCAAGTACAACAGGGGAGATGCCTGCATAAAGGTTATAAAAACCATCCGGGGTGGTAAGGTAGTTTTTTCCGCGGCTTAGATTAGCGGAACGGCGCAGAAACTCATTTTTATTTTTCAAAGAATGTGGTAATATTATTTCGATGCCTAGAAAAAGGTGCGTTATTTTTGGACTGGCTCTTTCTTTTGCAATCATGGTCGCTTTTTCGGGCTTTACTGAAGGCGGCCA
>JBFMGN010000964.1:0-1687 GCA_040752435.1 Spirochaetota bacterium | reverse complement strand
TACCGAGTCCGACCTAAAGGTGAATCCACAAAACGACGGTGATGTAGTTAGGATTGTTTTACCATCTCTTACGGAAGAGAGAAGACAGGAAATGGCAAGGGTAGTAAGCAAGGAAAAGGAAGATTCTCGCGTCTCCGCTAAACAAATCAGGGAGGATAGCTGGGATCAGGTACAAGAAATGACCAAAGAGGGGAAAATATCTGAAGATGACAAATTCCGAGCAAAAGATAAACTGCAGGAGATTATGGATAAATTTAATGAAGAGCTGGATGGGATCGCAGAGAAAAAAGAAGAGGAAATTATGAAACTCTAAAATTAAGAATGTAGAAAGAAGAATTAAGATAAACAATTATTAATTTAGAATTTATTTCTTAATTCTAAATTAATTATCTTCATTTTTCCTTCTTAATTATTAATTTATAAACGTGGGACGACGTAAACTACGCCAGCGTCAAGCTGAAGAAATCGTGAGGAAGCGGCAGAAAGAACATTTTATTTTGCAAACACTTCGGGGAATGCGGGACATATTTGGGACAGAAGCAGATGAGTGGCTGAGAGTACGAAGTGTTATATCGGAAATAGCCAAAATGTTTGATTTTAGTTACATTGAAACCCCTATGTTCGAGAATACCAATCTCTATTTTCGAGGTGGCAGCGAAAGCGGCATTAGTATTGTCAATAGAGAAATGTACAGTTTCGAGACTAAAGGCGGTGACAACGTAAGTTTGCGCCCAGAAATGACTCCCAGTCTCGTAAGAGCTTATCTAGAAGATGGCATGCAGAGTTGGAGACATCCAATCAAACTATACACGTTAGGAAGTGTCTTTCGTTATGAAAGACCTCAAGAAGGACGATATCGAGAGTCTCATCAGATTGATTTTGAAATGATCGGGGTTGATTCACCCATTGCCGAAGCACAGCTTATCCAGGTAGCTTTTTATATTCTAAAAAGATTGGAGATATCGAATGTGATTTTAGAAATAAATTCTTTAGGCTGCCGTGATTGCCAGAGAGAATTCCAAAAACAACTTCGGCGGTACTTTCTAAGAGTAAAACCGAAACTATGTCAGGATTGTATGAAAAGAGCCAAAAAAAACCCGCTTAGAATCTTTGACTGTAAGGAGGAAAAATGTCAGGAACAATTGAAGGATGCCCCGCTTATCGTGGATAATCTTTGTAAAGCGTGTAATAAACATTTTAAAGAAGTACTGGAATATTTAGATTCCTTAAAAATACCTTATCGGCTAAATGTCCGTTTAGTGAGGGGGCTTGATTACTACACTCATACGGTTTTTGAATTCTGGCGGGAAGGCGATGAAGTGCGTCGCCAAAACGCTTTAGGTGGTGGAGGAAGATATGATCACCTGGTTGAGGAGTTTGGAGGCAAATTTACGCCGGCGGTCGGTTTTGCTCTTGGAATGGATCGATTGGTGACGGAACTGATGAAGAAGAAAAAAAGAAAAGCCGAACGGCCAATTGCATTTTTGGCTCAATTAGGAGATAAATCGCGCTATCAAGCTCTCAGCTTATTCGAGAAATTGTGGGAAGCCGGATTTTCGGTTAAAGAATCCTTCACTAAAACTAGTCTTAGGGCTCAATTGCGTATTGCCAAACAGGAAAAAGTTCAATGGGTTTTAGTATTGGGTTATAAAGAAGCTATTGAAGGAAACGTTATTTTAAGAAATCA
>JBFMGN010000963.1:0-1688 GCA_040752435.1 Spirochaetota bacterium | reverse complement strand
TTGAAGCAAGACGAAATGTTTTTAAGGAAGGTATTATTGAGGCAATAGAACGAATTGGTCAGGAAGAAGGGGAAAAGGTTTTAGCAGAATTGGAAAAATCGGAAAAACAGGATGAGATGAGACAAAAACTGTCTGAGGCACGACAAAAGGTAACAGAGAAGATACAGGAAAAGAAGAAACGAGAAGAAGAACAGAAGAAACAAAATGGGCAAGAGAATTCACCAAAAGATAAACCGGACAAAAAAGATAAATAGGAATGGTGTAGCGGTATCTACCGGTAATCTGGAATTGTCTGACGGTTCGGTCGGTTCGGTGACACCCACCAGAGGACGGGCAGGCACACCAGAGGCGGGCAAGCACACCTTCCGATAAAACCCGCGCCCTGTGTCGGTAGACACCGGTCAGCTCAGCACCGAAGGAGCGCACTGGGTACAATACTTGACTTATAGAGCACGGTTTCTGTAAAATAGCCGTTGTGGAATGCGGTAAACTACTATGGTTGTTTTAAGAAAACAGCGCCTGCGAAGCCGCAGCGAAGTCGCGAAAGTCATCGGGGCTAAATCAGTAAAATAGCCGTATAGGAGGCAAGGTGATGTCACCGGACAATGATTTTTATTGACGATTGGAATACCTATCATAACGAAGAGGGCGAAATTCATTGCGGAACCAATGTAAAACGAACACCGCCTGGTGTAAAATGGTGGGAACAAGAACCGTAAAAACAAAAGGAGATAAAATATGTTTAACAAAAATTTATTATTTGTGGCTGCAGGTATTATTGCATTATTATCTGTAAAGATAACAATAAAAGCAGGTGAAGAAAATACATCAGGTAAAAATGACGTTATAAAAGCCATTCAATCATGCGTAGAAGCAAAACGGGGGGTAGATTACGAGAAAGCAAGAGAAAATGCCTTGAGATTTGGGAATGAACTTTTGGCGATTTTATCGGAAGACAAAAAGGATATATCTACGACTGAAAAAGTTGTTCGTAACGCCTTGAAATCGTGGATAGAAAATCCAAATATTGGCAATGACTGTTACGCGATACTTTCAGAGGATGAAGAAAGTGGCACCCATGCGCATAATAAACCCACTGATTGGACTGCACATAAAATACTGGAAAAATTTGGGATAAAGGCGTACCCCTTTATTTATGAAATCTTATTGAAGAGGGAAACTCATCCTCGTATTTTATCAGCGATGATAGATACGGTGTCGTGTGTGAAAGGCGCCATGATTCACGAGGATGCCATCCCTCGGCTGAAAAATTATTCTATTCCGGTATTTATGGAACTTTTACAGATTAAAAAAAATCAAGGGGAAGATACGGAATACTATACAATACAAGGATGGAGCATTAGTGGGATGTGGAAAATATGGGATATTTCTGAAGAAGATATATGGCTGATTACTTCATCGGCTATTTGGTCACTCGGCTTTACAGCAGAAGTGCTAAATGACATCCGCCCAATTGAATCATTAAAGAAAATCTATATTGATTGCGAAAATATGGAGCCATATAAAAATACGAAGAAAATGGGTGGGATACCTAACACGGTTGAAGCAAGACGAAATGTTTTTAAGGAAGGTATTATTGAGGCAATAGAACGAATTGGTCAGGAAGAAGGGGAAAAGGTTTTAGCAGAATTGGAAAAATCGGAAAAACAGGATGAGATGAGACAAAA
>JBFMGN010000962.1:0-1700 GCA_040752435.1 Spirochaetota bacterium | reverse complement strand
AGTCAGGGAGAAAAAGTATGGAGTGGTTAAACTAAAAAATCCGACAAGTATAATCAGCATTGCCGACAGGGCAGGCACTATACTTTTACCGTATACAAATATGTCGCTTAATCTGTCTTTAATCGACCGCTTCGATTCAATTTCAATTATTTCATTATTACTCACAGGTATGCCCCCGGATTCAATATTTCCGTTTTTCCCTCAACTCATATAAAGCGACAACCAGAATGAGCAAAATTCCCTGAAAAATTCGGATATGCACATACCGGAAACCGATCATGGTAAAGCCGTTGAAAAGTACTCCAAGGATTAAAACACCGGCAAGGGTTCCAAGAATTTTCCCCTTGCCCCCTGACAGTGCGGTGCCTCCTAAAAGCACGGCTGTTATAACATCCAGTTCCATACCATTGGCATGCTGAGGCATACCGACGGCGGTTTGTCCCGTAAGAATAAGCCCGCTTATTGATGCGGCTATTCCGCTGAATAGATATAACAGGAACTTAATTCTGCCAACATTTATCCCGGATACCCTGGCAGCCTCCTGGTTTGCCCCTAAACAGTAAATTTTTCTGCCGAACTTGGAATACTTGGAAACAATCGCAAGGATGGCATAAACCAAAGCGAATAAAATCAGCGGAAAAGGAATTTTAAGGATACTGCTCCGGCCGATAAAACCGGTCACATCCTCCAGGATAAGAATTGACCGGCTTTTCGTAATTACATACCCCAGGCCCCGGGTGATGGCCATAGTTCCAAGAGTTGTAATTATCGGATTAAGGTTAAGCCGGGTGATTAAAAAGCCGTTAAAAGTCCCGATTAACGTGCCGCCGAGCAGCGCGATAATAATGACCACACCGATGGGGATACCCACCGGCAAATTATAAAGATAAGCCACAAGGCAGGATGTCAAGGCGATATTTCCGCCGATGGAAATATCCAACCCGCCCGTAATCATTATCAAAGTGAGAGTCCCCGCCACAATCCCGCTGAAGGCGATGTTTGTCAACATGGTCGACAGGTTTAAAAAAGAATAAAAATCCTTGCTTAAGATCGAGAACACGATCACCATTACTACCAGAACCGCGAAGAGGATCACTGTGGTGGGAATATAATATTTCGTTTTCTGTTTTTGTTCGGTATCAATCGATACAGAGTCTGCCATATTTCTCCTTCCTCGTGGATCCTATAAAGTTGCCGAATGAAGAAGCTTTTCCTGGTCGGCTTCGTTACGGCTGAACTCACCGGTTATTTTCCCTTTGGAAATGACAATAATCCTGTCGGCCATAGAGAGTATCTCCGGCAGCTCGGAGGATATCATGATGATTCCCGCGCCGGCTTCACAGAGGGCTTCCATCATCTGATAAATATCCACTTTAGAACCCACATCAATCCCCCGGGTCGGCTCATTCATCAAAAAAATTCTCGAACCGGTTTCAAGGAGTTTGGCCAGAACGATTTTCTGTTGATTGCCACCGGAAAGGCTGTTAACATCCGTTTCCAGGGAAGGTGTTTTGATATTTACATCCTTCACCCATTTTGCAGTTTTATTCCGTTCCAGTTTTCTATCCAGGAAAAAGCCTCTCCCAATGTTATCTATGTTTGCCATAGTGATGTTGTTTGCCACCGAGAGGATTAATGCAAGCCCTCTCAGTTTCCTGTCTATCGGCATGTATCCGATACCTTCTTTCAATGCTGCACCG
>JBFMGN010000961.1:0-1701 GCA_040752435.1 Spirochaetota bacterium | reverse complement strand
AGGAGAATAATGATTGTGGAAATAACGTGTAATTGTCGCCTTTATCTAAACTCTTTTATTCTTTAAGCCTTCAATTTTATTGAAAATCTTCACCATCCGTTGAGCTTCCTCCCTGGAGAGAGCCGCACGGGCAAAGATATCCGTAAAGAAAATAACCATATCTTCTTTTCCTGCTTGGGTGAAAAAGCCGATTTTTTCCAGGTTAATCAGCAGCTTACCTACGATAAGGTCTAAGTCTCCCCGGGTTATTGGGGAAAAGCCGGTCGGTTTTGTCTCTCTGCAAAAAAGGCTGTAGGTGATTATATGAACCGCATGGGAAAGATTCAATGATGGAAAATCCGGGGATGATGGGATATGCACGGCGATATTGCAGGGGGAAAGTTCCTTATCGGTTAAGCCATAATCTTCATTACCGAATACGAGTGCAATATCACCCTCCGTTATCGAGGCACAGCGCTCAGCCAGTTCTTCCGGAAGGAGGGAAACATATTTTCTGAAACGTCCTCTCCGCCGTGTAACGCCTGCCGAAAAAACTGTTCCTTTCAAGGCTTCCTCAACCGATGAGACAAAACTTGTGCGGCGGTAAATATCCATAGCGTGGAGGGCCAGGGTTTGTACCCGTTCCGTATCAAGCTCTTTTTCCCCGACAATGGTAAGCCGGTACACTCCCATATTTTTCATAGCCCTGCAGACAGAACCGACATTTGCGCCGTCCTCCGGTTGCACAAGAACAATTACTATCCTGTCCAGTACGCTTTGCATACAATCTTCTTCCTGGATTTTTCTTAAAGATAAAATGATACTTAAGATTATAGCCGAAAAGTTAATCCCTGTAATTAGATTCCTTCGTTGACGGTATGGTAGTTTTTGTATAATTTGTATGTGGATGAGGTATGTTAAAGATTTTGAAGTTAGGTGATGACCTGCTTAAAAAGCAATCGGTCTTAATTCCCGATATCGACAGGGGAATACAGGCTCTTGTGGAAGCGATGTTTGAAACAATGTACAATGGGAAAGGTATCGGCCTTGCAGCTTCCCAGGTGGGAGAGTTGAAACGCCTTTTTATATGCCATGTTTCCAATGATTCACCCAGAGTTTTTATAAATCCAGAGATTATTGGTACCGCCCAAGGGCAGGTACTGTACGAGGAGGGGTGTTTAAGTATACCAAATACGTATGGTGACGTCTTAAGGCCGGAGTCTGTTACGGTCCAAGCCTGGAACGCGGCGGGAAAACCCTTTACCTTAAATACGGAAGGTATGCTTGCACGGGTGATTCTTCACGAATTTGACCATTTAAACGGTATTCTTTTTATAGATCATCTCAATGAAAAAAAGAAACTGCGAATTCTCAAATCCTTTACAGGGAAAATTAAGCTCTGATGCGCGTTCTTTTTGCCGGTTGCCCGGGAATGGCAGTACAACCCCTCAAAAGTATAGCATTGCGTCATACTATCTGCGCGGTTTTAACAAACCCCGACACGGTGTCCGGCCGGGGACGGAAAGTTGTCTCTACGCCTGCCAGGGAGGCTGCCTGTAAACTTGGAATTCCTGTAATTACCTCAGATCCGCGGGAAGGAGGCGTAGAGGATCAGGTGAAAGAGCTTTCGCCTGACATTCTGGTTGTTGTCGCTTATGGAAAAATGTTTAGAAAATCCTTTTTGGATCTTTTTCCAAAAGGTGGAATAAATTTGCATCCTTC
>JBFMGN010000960.1:0-1709 GCA_040752435.1 Spirochaetota bacterium | reverse complement strand
GTAATTTTGCTTCAATGTCCGGGGCGTGAGTTCAGGATAGGGTTATCAACAGATAGTGACGATTATAGGGGTCCTTTCCAAATTCTATTAACCATCTCCCCGGTTTATCATTACTGCGCCGTATGTGCAATATATGTACTATTCCAGCAACTTCTTTATCTTTTACGCCTTTATTGCGCCTTTTACGCCTTTATTGCGGCATAGTAAGTTCCCCGCCCGGTAATACCAATTCTCTGCAGAACATTTTTATTTACTAAATCACTCAACTCAATTGTAGACAATCATTCTTGAGGATATACTATTCTTAGTTGAAATTTAAAAGAGTGGCTCCTCCGTGGCATAATCCACGGTAACCCATTAAGAAAGGAGCCACAAATGAAGAAAAACACAAAGCAGAGGAAAAAATCAATTAAGGGGATTGAAGAAGGATACGGGAGGCAGGAGATTGTAAAGCAGATATACCGTATTTTGGCAACAGGCAAACAAGGATTCGATGCGATGATGAAGGACATGGGAAGGATGATGGCAGAGACAATTATGTACATAGAGCGAGAAGAGATGGCAGGGCCGGATTATCGGCCTGTTTCCCCCGATATATGGAAATGGGCGAGCCAGCCCGGTTCAATCTATGTTGGGGACCAAAAAGTAGCAGTGGAACATCCGAGACTTCGGGGGCCGCACGGCGAGATTGGGCTGAAGAGTTACCAGAAACTCAAGGAGCCTGATGGGTTTTCAGAAGAACTATTGCTGAAGGTAATGAGCGGCCTGTCGTGCCGGAAATATGCGGAGACGGTGGTAGAGGCTGCACAAGCCTTTGGGGTATCGGCCAGCACAGTATCCCGGCATATTATTGAGGTGACGACAAAGCAGCTTCAGGAGTTCAAGGAGCGGTCATTGTCGGCATTTGCACCTTTTGCGATTTTTCTTGACACCATTCATCGAGGAGGAGAGGCGTTCATCATTGCGCTTGGGATAGATACGTCAGGGCAGAAGATGACTTTAGGTTTTTGGCAGGGCGCGACGGAGAATCATGAACTTTGCGAAGAACTGTTTGCAGATATGGAGCGAAGGGGCTTGATAGTCTCCAGAAGAATCATCTGGGTTACGGATGGCGGCAAAGGAATTATCAAGGCGCTGAAAGGTCGTTTTGGCAAGAAGCTTATTCATCAGCGATGTACTATTCACAAAGACCGGAATATTCAGCGACACCTTGCCAAGAAATACCGGAAAGAGGCACATCGGCGGTTCAGGATGGCCTTGGAACAAAACAGCTATGAGGATGCCCGGCAGATGCTGGTGGATATGGAGAAGTGGCTCAGGGGTATCAATGAGTCGGCAGCGGATTCGCTTTTGGAGGCTATAGAGGAAATTCTCACACTGCACCGACTGAAGGTGCCTGCATTACTGCGGAAGACCTTGCATTCGACCAATCCCATTGAGAGCATGTTCTCAACAGTCAGAGATACGGAGGGCAATATTAAGCGGTATCGGCACAGCAGGATGATGCAGCGCTGGCTGGCTTCTGTGCTTTTGTACTGCGAAAAAGGTTTTAGACGAATCAAAGGGCATGCCTTGATTCCAGATGTTATCAGAAATATTGAGGTGGAGGAGAAATGCGAAGCGACAGTCAGGAAGGCAGCATAAGGAGCGGGAATCGTTGAAAGCCACTCGGACAATTTCAACTAAAAACTTGACATCCTCGTTTTTTG
>JBFMGN010000096.1:3421-8409 GCA_040752435.1 Spirochaetota bacterium | reverse complement strand
CTTCAACTTGAAGTTTCTGATAGAAGATGCCTTCCGGTTGAACTAAAACTATGGGACCTTGCGCACAAAAACCGTGGCATCCGGTGGGAACAACCTGTACTTCATCCTTAAGGCTCTGCTTAACCAGTTCCTGCTCCAGCACCTCTTTTACTTTGAAAGCTTTATTGGAAACACAACCTGTTCCGGTACAAATCATCAAGTGCATTCTGTAGTTCGGCATTTATAGTATCCTCTCACTTCCTACTGCCAGGGCATATTCCGGGACTATCGCGCCGGTTAAGACATGTTTTTCAAAAATCGTTTTGACTTTCACAGGGGTAAGCTTGACGTATTTCACCGGCGGTGTGTCCTTAAATTCAACGGTCGCCATGGGCTCATGGGAACATAAGCCTGCACAGCCCGAGGTGGTTATTATGATATCGGTTGCATCAGCCGCCTCTTTCTGATCCATAAAGGCTTTAAGAATTCCCCTGGCGCCGGAAGCAATGCCGCAGGTACCCATGTGAACGGTGATTTTTGCCTTTCCCGCACCTTCACGCAAGGTAGTGGAAGCCCGCATCTGTTCACTGATTTTGTCTAGATCATCGGGTTTTAATTTCATATGAACCCTCCGCCTTTCTATAAGTATATCGAAACATTATTTCCGGATGGGCTGCCTTAAGCAGGGAGATTGTTTCTTCAATGTTACCCAACGGCTTCCGGTCGGGATGGGTTAAGCCGAAAATCGCCGAAACTTCCGTCCCCTGTCCGGGACTCGACTTCACCGATAGTCTTCCGCCGCTCTCCCGGGCAGCCTGGGCGAACAGGGAAATTCCCAGCCCGATTCTTTTTTCAGGTTTAGTCGTATAAAACGGATCCAGAACACGCCGGGCGTCAAACCGCTCCATTCCTTTTCCGTTATCCCTAACGGTTACACTTAGAATATCCTCCTCCGGTTTTTCTTCAACGATTACCTCGATTATCGATGCCTTCGCACGAATGGAATTTTCGACAATATCGAGTATATGTAACGAAATATCCTCCATAGATAATTATTACATTAAACGGGATATATTTTAAAGATGCTCTAGTACCACTCTCCTTCCATCACATGTATATAATACATTTTTTAATTCCTTTACGGTTGCGGTTTCCAGAAGAAAAGTGGTAGCAGCTTTACCTATTTCATCCGGGTAGTGGGCGTCTGAAAAGGTTACAAGGGGAAGGCTGTAATCATACTGCCCCATTACTTTTGAATGATGCGGTGAAAGCTCAAGGGCGTCCAGCTTGACTCCTTCCGGGATAAATCCGAGCTGGCTTACAATGCTGTAGGAGGGCCGGTCGATGTGGGCAGCAATAGCGATTCCTTTGAAGTGGTGGATCCATTGGATAATCACATCTATCGACAGGTTCGTAGCGCCCATCAAAAGCCGCCTGTTCCTGCCGGTAACGCGGTCATGTGAATCAACCGTAAGCTGTTCTCCGAAAAACTCTTCATTATTTTCACCTGGAAGATTTTCATAGATAACGGCCTGCATCCCGAATAGAGCCTCGTTGTTTTCAAAAAATCCGAGGATGTGGATTTCCTCCCGCGTGGTTATTTCTATTCCCCCAAGCACAATCAACCGTTCCCTTTCCGCCGCCTCTTGTACGGCCGATACATTTTCAGCGGAATTGTGGTCGCTTATACCGATTCCATCGAGATTTTTCATCTTGGCGTGGGATATAATCGTCCCCGGCACCATGGAGTTATCACCGCAGGGAGAGAGGCAGGTATGAATATGCAGATCCAGCCGGTAATTTTTCAATCTCATCCTGTATCTTATCGTCCTTTATATACCGGTTATTCCCAGGGCATATAATTTTCCGATCAGTTCAAAGGCAGGCAGATCACTGATAAGAATCGGTATATGCTCCTTCTCCGCCTTTGCTGCCGTTTCCGCTTCCGGTTGTCTGGAATTTATAAGCACGAGGCCTGCCAGGTCTTTCATGGCTGCGATTGCAATGGTATTAACATGTCCCTGGAGCGTAATCCAAAGATCGTTCTCGCGGGTATTGGCAATGACATCGCTCATAAGATCGCTGGCGTACCCGCGTTTTACATCCACATCGAGAAAGTCTTCCCCTGTACGCACAGACAGATTTAGTTTTGTAACGATTTCGCGTAATTTCATAGTTTCTCCATGGGTATATAGATTTTGAGACTTGTACCTTGTCCCACGGTTGATTGAATGTCGAAGGTTTGGGCGCAATTCTGAATGTTATTCAGGCCCATGCCGGCGCCGAAACCAAGCTCCCGCACCCAGTCGGGGGAGGTGGAGTAGCCGGGCTCCAGTGCTTTTTGGATATCCGGAATACCGGGCCCGCGGTCATTTACTTCGATAAGGATACTATCCTTCGTTACAGTCACGTTTATCTCGCCTTCATCAGCATAGATAATCACATTCATCTCCGCCTCGTAGGTGGCGATCGCGGTGCGGCGGACAATATCGGGATGCACGCCGAGGCGTTTCAGGGAAGTTTTCAATTCGCTGGCAACCTCACCGCCTGTTTCAATTTTTTTCTCCTTAATGTAATACTTAAACAGTAAAATCATTTTATCCGCAATGAAATCCTCAAAAAAGTGGCTGGCCCGGTAACGCCGGATTTCCTCTTCATGCCAGTCAATCTCAATTTCACGTAACAGTCCTTCAATTACATCACCTTTTGTTAAGACCCCGACCAGCTCGCCCGTACTCCTGTTTATTACCGGGAAACGGCCGAAGCCGTATTCCTCGAACCGGCTGACGGCATGCACCAGCGGTTCGTCTTCACCGAGCGTCCTGACATTTGTAATCATCTTGCAGGCCACGGTACAATTTTTCTTGTCGTCCGCCAGCCAGTTAATAAAATCTTCAATGCTTATTATTCCTACCAGCTTGTTATCCTTGGCCACAGGGGTACCCGAGATCTTATTGTCGCGTAAGATGCTCCGTAAGTCACTCATCATTGCATCGGGACTGATAGTAATGACATTTTTTGTCATTACATCTTTCACTTTCAACTCATAGACCAGTTCTTGTGTTTTTTTAAGTCTTTGCCGTTCGTTCATAGGCTTTTTAATGATCACAGGCCAGTCCTGCGGCATACAACCGGCCGCATGCTTCGAACATTGAGAGTTTTGTTGAAAGCAGGGGTATCTTTTTTTTCTCCGCTAAAGAGATTGTCTCCTGCTGGGGGCTCTTTCCCCGGACAAAACAGACCGCCGCAATGTCCGTCATTTCCGCTGTTCGAACCGTCTGCGGATTGGTTAAGCCCGTCAACAGCAAGAGGTTACTCTTATTTAATGTTAAGACATCGCTCATCAAATCCGAGGCCGCTGCCCCCTCTATTATTTTTTCCGCCAGCTCAGAACCGGTTAACATTTCAGCCTCAAGTATCTTTTGGATTTCTTTAATACGCATTACAGGAGTCAATTGATTCCCTGCTCTTCTTCGTCCGGGGCTTTACCCCTTAAATCCTTAAGCAGATTTTTAAGCTTTTTCTGGTCCATGTTGCCGTGGTAATCGCCGTCCACTACAAGCAGGGGACCAAGGGCGCAGGCGCCCAGGCAGTTTACCGTTTCGAATGTGAACTCCCTATCTGGAGAAGTTTCCCCGGCTTTAATGGAAAGTTCTCTTTCGAGACTGTCTACAATTTTCGGAGCACCTTTAACATGACAGGCCGTTCCGACACAGGCGCAGACATGGTGCTTGCCCCTGGGCTCCAGCCTGAAGGTGGTATAAAAAGTTGCCAGGCTGAATAACCGGCTTAGGGGGACTTCCATCTCTTTCGAAACTTCCTTCATTAATTCCTCGGGCAAATATCCGAATTCTTCGGAGATATCTTGCAGCAGGCCTATAAGAGAGCCTTTCTGCATTTTATTATTTTCAATTAATTCTTTAAGCTTTTCCATACTCCCGCCCTACTGAACTTTTACGAGCCATCGTTTGTTAGGATCAAACTTTTTGTGTAGTACCATTTGCCTCACAATTGTAAGATAATCCGGGATTATTATTTCAATATCATTTTTTACTTTCACCTGGCAGGCAAGGCGCATATTTTCATATTTCTCCTGCCGGCTCATGTAGATCTCTTCGGTGGGGAGTATCTGGCCGCCCCCCTTAACGACCCGGACCTTGCAGTAACCGCAGCTTCCCTTTCCGCCGCAGGAGCTGGATATTTTTATACTGTTATCTATCAGAGCAGAAAGCAGATTCCCCCCGCCCTGGATTGAGAATTCTTTTACATCATCACCCTGTTTTACCTGTAGCTTGCATGCTCCGTAGGTTACCAGCAGACGATTGGCAACCGCTAGAAGCAGGGTGATGACCAGGAGGATGGTATTCATCAATACTAACGGCATAAAATTGATCATATCGTTACCATCCCCGTAAAACCTAAGAAAGCCAGGGCGATTATCCCGGCCGTAACCATAATAATACCGGGTCCTCTCATCCCTCTGGGGATATCCGCTTTAAGCCGTAGTTTTTCATTTATCGCTGCCACCAGGACGATTGCCAGTGTCCAGCCGAGAGCAGATCCAAAAGCGAACACCACGGATTCAAGAAAATCATAATTACGGATAATCATAAACAGGGAGACCGCCAGAACGATGCAGTTTACAGTGATTAACGGGAGAAAGATACCGAAGGAAGCCTGGAGGGCGGGAAAATACTTTTCCATGATCATTTCCACAAGTTGAACGCTGGCAGCAATGACAATTATGAAGACTATATAATAGATGAGGGTACTTTTGGTCGGTACCAGGATAAGGTTATAGATGGGCCAATTAATAATAGCCGTTAAAGTTACAACAAAAATAACGGCAACCCCCATGCCTGAGGCGGTTTTAAGGCTCTTTGAGAGTGAGATGAATGGGCACATCCCCAACAGATAGGTAAACGCGATATTACTGGTAAGGATCGATGCGACAAAAATTGTCAGGATTGTTAATATCATATCTTCACCTGATTATTCCGAATCTTTTT
>JBFMGN010000096.1:0-3411 GCA_040752435.1 Spirochaetota bacterium | reverse complement strand
TTTCGAAAGGGTGCGGGTTACCCAGATGAACAGGCTTAATACGAAAAATGCTCCGGGCGCCATGGAAATGACTACCCAGTTGGTCCAGCCTGACGGCATTACTTTAAAACCCAGTAAACTGCCGAATCCCAGGAGTTCCCGGATTACCGCTATTATAAGCAGGGTATAGGTATAACCGAAACCATTGGCAAGCGCATCCAGAATCGACTGGAAGAGAGTATTTTGAATATAGAATGCCTCGGCTCTGCCCATGAGAATACAGTTTGTAATGATTAAACCGACATACGGTCCGATAGAGGTACTTATGTCCGGGAAAAAGGCTTTCAGGAAACGGTCCACTATGATTACAAAGGAGGCAATAACTATCATATAGGTTATCATTCTGACCCGGCGGGGTATTATCTTGCGCAATATTGAGATAAGGATTCCCGTTGCCAGGAGAACGAACGTAACACCTGCTCCCATGGCAATTGCATTCTCTATCCTGTTTGAAACGGCCAGGGATGAACAGATACCCAGTATACCTGCAAAAACGGGATGGTCGTCCCAGATACCGTTTAGTATAGTTTTAATACTGTTTGGTTTTGATAGATCGGTGGAGGACATTCTCATTCTCCTTTTACTTTCGAATAAAACTCGGTGTACCGGGAATTGAGTATTTTAATAAAGGCGTTACTGGAAAGGGTTGCACCGGAAATACCGTCAATTTCATTTTCCTGGCTGCCTTTACCGGCTGCGGTTAATTTCAGCGCGGGGATGAATCTTTTTGCTTTGAAAGTATCCAGGAAAGGCTTATCGGCGATCCGGCTGCCCAGACCCGGGGTTTCTTCCTGGTACAGCACCGTAATACCGTGGATTGTTTGCAGATCCGGCTGCATGGCCAGTACGCCGCTGATGGGTCCCCACAGCCCTGAACCTGAATACAGAACAGCAATATTACCCGTCTCCGAGGTATAGTAAACCTGGCCTTTTTTTTCTGCCTGCTTTATGCTTTTGCCAAAAATTTCTTCGACATTTTCTTTCGTAAAGGGAATATCCAGGGCTTTCAATATATTCAGCTTGAGTTTGACCGTTTCATTCTTTTCGATAATCGGTTTTGTATAGGAATCCACCAGCACCAGAGAAACGGTCAAGACAGTGCCGAGAATCAGAACGAAGAGCAACATCACCATTGTATCTTTCATTTTTCGACTGCCTTGTATTTATAACTGAGGACTAAATGGTCTATTAACGGGGTAAAGGCGTTCATAAAAATAATGCTGAACATCACACCTTCGGAATAACCGGAAAAACTCCGTATTAAGATTGTCAGCAGGCCGCACATAATACCGAAAATATACTTGCCGCCTTTTGTGAAAGGGGAGGTAACCGGGTCTGTTGCCATGAACATTGACCCGAATAGAAGTCCGCCGGATAAAAGCTGAAACAAAGGCGGAGCAATTTTAGCCGGTATCAGCAGGTTACCGAAGAATGAAAAAACAGTTGCAGACAGCAGATAGCTTAAGGGTATACGCCAGTTGCTTACCTTTGAGAGCATCAGGAATATACCTCCGGCGATTACGCCGAGTCTGAAAATTTCTCCCATGCTTCCGGCAGCCCGACCGAAAAGAAGATCCAGGAACGGGGTTAATTCTGCTGCGGTTTTAAATACGCTTAAAGGGGTTGCAGACGTGACGGCATCTGCGAAAGGTTTTTTCCATGACGCCGACATGATCTCTGGAAAGGCAATTGTAATGAAAAGCCTTCCCACGAGAGCCGGGTTAAAGATATTCCTGCCTGTTCCTCCGAAAACCTCTTTCCCGAAAAACACACCGAACACCACGCCGATTATCACTACCCATAACGGGACTGTGGGAGGAAGAACTAACGGGAATATGAGACCGGTTACCAGGAAGCCTTCCTCAATTTCACGTTTTCGTATAACGGCGAAGAGGACTTCAACCATGCCACCGGCGATGTAGGATGTGAGAATTATCTTTACAACCTGCCATCCGTAGAAATATATCGCTGCAATCGTGGTAGGGAGTAAAGCGATTATGGCGAAGGACATATACCGCTTAATTTCGATATTATCGACAAAGTGAGGTGCGCCGGGTGTGGTTTTAAAAACTCCGAAAATTATCCCGTCGAGGGTTTCAAAGACCGTTTTCACCCGTTGTAACTGTTTTATCTCTGTCAAACGGTGTAATAATGAACGTAAAGTTTTCATGTATTTTAAGCCTTAAGTTTTTTCTATCCCTTTCAGATTGAAAAGCGATGCTATTTTATCTCTGTTATCGATTCCGTCTTTTCGCAGTTGCTCTTTACCGTCATGAAGTAATTTTGCGACTGGAATTTTGGACGGGCATACGTATGTGCATAAATTACAATCGATACAGTCGAAGATCTTATAGCGATTCAGAGTCTCATCAATAATCTTACGTTCGATATAGGGATGCAGAACATTCGGCATCAGCCCCGTGGGGCAGATATCAGCGCAGAAAGTACAGGAAAGGCACGCCCTGCGTTCGCCCCGTATATTTGTGTGAGCATCGCGTTTAAAAGGCAGAAAGCGTGAAAGGAATGTATTTGAAAATGAATCTTTTTTAAAACCAGGCCTGGCGAAGGATAGTACCTCGCCGGTCTTTCTTTCATGCAGGGCTATCAATGCAGTTGATTCTTTTGTAACTGGAATGGATAGATCCTGGATTGCTGGGCCGGTATTGGTACTGTTGTGGATAAAACGTAATTCTTTTTCCGCTGTTATTTTACCTTTAATAATCTCTGAAAAGGGGGTTCCAAGCCGGACTTTCACGTGCGGATTATCGCAGAAGCCCGGGCCCCCCAGAGCAATTATTCTTTCGATAAGCGGTTTTCCCTCTGCAATCGCCTCATAGACATGCAGCACCGTCTGAAAGCTTAAGACTGTTACCCCTATGTTAGCAGCCGAAAAACCGTAAGGAAATTTTCCCTTAAGAATTGTAGGGACTATGACCTCATCCATATGCTGGGGGTATTTGGGTTTTACAAAATACAATTTTACCGCTTCGTCAGGCCTTAAATTCTCCTCGATGCGGGACATAACTGTTTTCCGCCGGCGGCTTAATACAATATGGTATTCAGCCTTGGGCATTATTTTTTTAAGTATCTTTAAGCCCTCGGTAAAAAAGCTCAATCTTTCCCCATCCAGTAACAGAGCAGGGGAAGGTGAATAAACATCCGATTCCGTTTCCCGTATGACTACATTCTCAACCTCAGCGGGATAAATTATAGAGCTTCCAAACCGGGTCGGTATCCCGCCTTGATCGAGGGATGTTACCCCGGACAGATAGAGCAGTTCTTCTATCTTCTCGCTTAAGAGATTCTGCCATTCAGCACTGTACCCTATAAGCGGCTGCCAGTCGGAAGTACCATTACTGCTGATGAAGACCG
>JBFMGN010000959.1:0-1713 GCA_040752435.1 Spirochaetota bacterium | reverse complement strand
ACCTCACTGCCGGATTATGCCTTTTTTTGTACGCTCGCCCTGGATCTCCAGGAGAAGTAATTATTTTTACTATACTTTTACCTTAACTAACTGTTGTCAGACTGGATCTTCTTGACTTTAGTTGAAGAAAACTATAATTTGGGTGATATTTTTATTATTTATCAGGAATTCTATCAAAATAATCACTATAATTAATAACGGAGTTGTAAATGGTTAAGAGAAGATATTTTTTTACATCCGAGTCGGTGGGTGAAGGACACCCCGATAAGCTGGCTGATCAAGTTTCCGATGCAGTTCTGGATGCGTGTCTGCGGGATGACCCTCAATCAAGGGTGGCGTGCGAAACTTTCACAACCACGGGTATGGTTCTGATCGGCGGGGAAATAACGACGAATACCTACGTGGATTTTCAGGAAGTTGCCCGGGGAGTTGCCAAAAAAATAGGGTATACCCGCCCGGAATATGGTTTGGATTATGAGTCCATGGCCGTATTAAGTACAGTCCACGCCCAGTCACCCGATATTTCCCAGGGAGTTTCCGGAACCGGATTATTCAAGAATCAGCAGGGAGCCGGTGATCAGGGTATGATGTTCGGTTTCGCCTGCAAGGAAACTCCCGAATTGATGCCGGCTCCCATCATGTTTGCCCACCAGCTTCTTATGCGAGCGGCCGATCTTAGAAAAAGCGGCGAAATTACCTGGCTCAGACCTGATTCGAAGAGCCAGGTTACCATAGAGTATGAAGGGCATACACCCATCCGGGTTGATACCGTGGTTGTGTCCCATCAGCATGATGAGACGGTCAGTTACGAAGAACTAAAAGCCGAGATAATAGAGAAAATAATAAAACCTGTACTGGAACCTACCGGTCTTTTGGACAAGAATACGAAATATTTTATTAATCCAACCGGAAGGTTTGTCATCGGCGGTCCTCACGGAGACTCGGGTCTGACTGGGAGAAAAATTATTGTTGATACGTACGGCGGTATGGGACGTCACGGCGGCGGAGCTTTCAGCGGAAAAGATCCGAGCAAAGTTGACCGGTCGGCAGCCTACATGGCCAGGTATGTAGCCAAGAATATTATTGCGGCGGATCTCGCGGAACGCTGCGAGCTTGAAATCGCCTATGCCATTGGTGTTCCTTTCCCGATTTCTGTTTCAGTCGATACATTCGGAAGTTCCAAGATACCGGAGAAGAAAATTGAAGAGGCAGTCCAGAAGATTTTTGATCTTTCCCCGGCCGGTATAATTGCAGCCCTGGATCTTAAGAAACCGATTTATCAGAAAACTGCTTGCTATGGTCACTTCGGACGAAATAAATTCGCCTGGGAGAAGACCGATAAAGTTAATGCCCTTTTAAAAGAAATCGGATAGGAGCTTTGCAGGTTGTAGCATATATCTTACAATTCTGATAAGGATCCGATAGGAGAAGGAAAGATGGATACGTTTTTAACAGCGTTGATAGATCTTCCTTTTCAATTCTTTCTCAGCTCTTTCTCGGCGTTGGATTTGTTTTTCAGGCTCGATGGTAATCCTGTTGTCCAGGTTCTTACCGAAGCAAGCCTGGTTGATCTTGCCAAAGTATTCCCCCAGCTAGAATACCCGGGACTGGAAAACAGCGACGCGGTTGTTAGGGTTGAAGAAAAGCAGATTGATTTTTCCTGTATAGACTCAATCGCGTTATATAAAAAAGACAGTTTTTCTGTGCTGAATA
>JBFMGN010000958.1:0-1714 GCA_040752435.1 Spirochaetota bacterium | reverse complement strand
ACAATATTTAAGGAGGAATTTCTTGAATTTACCAAAAGCGTTTGGACATTTTCCGCAGAAACGGCAACGAAAGTTGGACATCCTGCTCCGTTTCCAGTAGAGTTACCTTATAGACTGATTCAACTTTACACTTTTGAGGGAGAGGTTGTTTTAGATCCATTTATAGGAAGCGGACAGACAGCAATTGCAGCCGTAAAAACAAGACGACATTATGTAGGGTATGACATAAACGAAGAATATGTGAAATTAGCAGGAAAGCGAATTAAGGAATTCTCGTTAGAGTTTAATGCTCCCAAGTTGTTTGAATTTGAACGAAAAAAGGGTGATAGAAATGGCGAAATGGCGCATAACACAACATAAAAGGTTCATGCTTTACCTGTCTGCGTGCTGTCGCACAGCACAGGCAGGCGGCACTCACCCAAGTTTTTGTTTCGTAAAAACTTCTTTTATGCCGGAGCCGTTGTGTGCAATGCCGCCGCAAAAAGAAATTAAGGAGTGAATAAAATGAGTTGGCTCTATCTATTTCTTGCAGGTCTTTTTGAAATTGGTTGGCCATTAGGTTTGAAACTTTCACAAACAATGGCCAACAAAATTATTGGTATTATAATCGCAATAGTTTCAATGGGATTAAGCGGCTTGTTTTTATGGATGGCTCAAAAATCAATACCAAACAATTTCATCACCTCCTCCAGTTGTTTAATGAAGTTCTTCTATAATCGTTGATATCATGGTAGCATGGGTCTATACGGGCTTAAGGATTGTTGTAGACCAGCTCCCACAGGTTTGATGCGATAGATTGGCCGTCATTCGTTAGTACGGGCTCAGATTGTCCCAGTTAAACGGTACGTCCATCTATATACCAAATACCAAAATATCGACTAATTTCATTATGGATAAGAGGTAGATTGAATGAAAAATAATAATAGGAAGAATAAACCAATCCTGGTTCTTGGCGGAACAGGGCACTACGGCTGGCATATTGTCCAGAGCCTTCTGCAAAATGGTGAACCTGTCCGCGTCTTGAGCCGGAACGCCGCGAACGCCCGCAAGGTTCTGGGCGGCAAACCGGAAATCATCGAAGGAGATCTCACCTCGAGGGAATCGGCGGTCGAGTCATTGAATGGGGCCAGGGCAGTGGTTATCGCTGTCTCCGCTTTCTCGTGGAAAACGATTCGCCAAGTAGGACTGGTTGAGCGGGATGCTGTCCTTATGGTCCTGGAGGAAGCACGGAAAGCAGGTGTCTCCCGTGTGGTGTATATCTCTGTCTACGACATCAGAGAGGATTTGCTTAGAAAACTCAATATTCAGTTTAAGAGTGCATGGATCAAATTTGAGATCGAGGCAGCACTCGCGAGATCAGATTTGAATTGGACTGTTCTGGGTGCCGCGCCCTCGATGGAGATGTTCTTTGCCATGATACGCGGAGATATGATGATGGTTCCCGGCGGGGGGCCGCCTGCCCTTCCTACCGTCTCACCTGTGGACGTGGGGGAGATTGCAGCCCAAACAGTGCTAAGAGATGACCTGCGCGGGAAGCGCTTCCAAATGACCGGACCGGAGGCGCTCTCATTTCCAGAGGCCACCAGACGTATTTCTGAAGTCACCGGCAAGGCCATAAGATTCAGAAAAATCCCTCTGTTTCCCCTGAAAATTGCCTCGGTTCTCATCTGGCCTTTCAACCCCTATCTCCGTCACCTTCTGGGATTCGTCAGAT
>JBFMGN010000957.1:0-1715 GCA_040752435.1 Spirochaetota bacterium | reverse complement strand
TTGGCCATCCAGTTATTGCGTGAAGCTGGCTTCGTCAATTTTAAGGCTGCGCTCGAAACCTTTGCTGACTGTCCTGACCTGTTTGAGGCTTTCCTTGTTCAATACGGTTTTTTATGAGAAAGCCGTGACGCCAGCCGTAGACCGGTGGTATGCTGCGATAAAAAATCAATTCCCTCTTCCAGGGTAAAGCGTAGATCATTTGCTCCCAACTCCACCACCCTCCCATAAGCCCTCAGCAGACTTAATGACAGGGGGGGCTTGGTGTGACCGGCGATGGCCAATTGCAATTTCGGCGGCATGTGGTCTAACCAGGTTTGGAGGGAGGCGTGAATTTCAGGATTTTGAATGTGATGGTAGTCATCCAAAACCAAGCCAATACATGGTGATGCATTTGACTCCTCTGTCACTCGGACGATGTCGTTTGTAAGGTTGATAACCATCTCAGAGAGGGCAGATGGTGAAGAAGTTTGACGATGTGAGAGCCAGTTTTGACCCACACTGGAACTAACCGTCTGTAACGCCGTTACCACTGTTGACCAGAAACGCAGCGGGTCGTTATCATCCGCGTCCAGAGTGACCCATGTCACTTGCATTCCGCAGTTTTGCTGCCACTCATTCAGGACTGTGCTTTTACCGAATCCACTGGGAGCGCAGATAAGGGTTACCGGGGTATTTATTCTTTGAATAAGTCGTGGACGGGCGATAAGGTCTTGCGGTAAAGCAGGTGGTTTGAACTTCGTCAGGGGCAGGGAAGGGACTTCTGCCGAAGCTCCGGCGGAGGGAATGGTAACATTGGCTTGCGGGTTCGGCTTGCCATTCCTCAATAATTGTTCCACTGGCATTTGACCTGCCAGATGCGCACCGGCCTGCTCAAGACGTTCCTGGGTCAGATCTTCTGACTTACCCAAATATGTCTTGGACAATTTCCCATCACGCCGCCGGTAGCCATACCAATAGCTAATACCTCTCCTAAATTCGCGGCAGGCCGTAAAGTGCCCCGTGCGCCCCTCGTAAATGAATCCAGAATGATCAGTAAGCCAGGCATACCATGCTGGCGACCCAATTTGGATGGGGTTGTCTGCAATGGCCTCACCATTATCGGTTACCAGCAAATTTTTCCGTACATAAGGTTTACTTTTTCTACGCATAGCTCTTCCTGCTCAAACAAAGTTGCCCAACAGCCTGGAGTATATCACTGTTGGGCAACTTGTCAAGCTGTTCTATCTACCAAAATCATATTTCACCCTATAGAAATCCGCCGGTATACCGATACACAGCGAATGAGTTTTGTTATATTATATAATTATCGAAAAAAGCCCTGAAAACATATACAAGAATACTATTCGATCCATCATTGCCACATACCTCGCTGTCAAAATAGTTAAAACACCACGTAATTATTCACTCCCCCACCTCTCGTTCCAACGTAGTCCAGCGTTGGAACGCCTCCGGGTAGGCATTACCACGCAGGAGCGTGGTAACGAGGTGGGGGGACTGAACGGTTACCACTCCGCGCACATAGAACGGTTTTTTCGCCGGGCGTGTGTTTCACGGCGTGATATATACAATCCAAGCCAAGTTAATCGTCTAAGAATCCGGTAAAAGTCAAGGGCCAATTTTAAGGCAAATAGAATCAGAAATAAGGCAGGGGGCAACGCCCCGATGCCCTTGAACTTTAAAAAAATGGACACGGGTTGAGACCGACCGGCCAGGTC
>JBFMGN010000956.1:0-1717 GCA_040752435.1 Spirochaetota bacterium | reverse complement strand
CGATTCTATCGCAGAGGGTACAAAAATCGGGATCGTCATTGTCAGTGGGAGCTGCTGTATTCCCGGCATGGCTGCCTTTGACAAACAAGCAAGTAAGATTGTTGAACAGGCTGTTGCCGAAACCGGTGCACCGGCTCAAGTAGGAGTGATGCCAGCCACAATTGCTCTCAACGGCGGTGTTCCAAAAGAGGTGATAGCTTACTTAACGAGTTCCTTTTATCAGAACGGGAAAATCGGACTTCCGCTGGTCCTGGTTGACGGCCGGGCCGTCTCTTACGGAGTACCGGACATCGATACCTTAAAAACGGCTCTTATTGAAGCTGCCAAGAAAAAGAATTTTAGTCGGGAGGATACAAATGAATGACAAACTCAAAGCGCTTATCATGCCCAATGGTGAGACAAAGTATCTTTTTTTCGGCGGTAAAGGCGGGGTAGGTAAAACAACTCTAGCCACTTCCACTGCCGTCTGGTTCGCAGATCACGGTTACAAGACTACCATTGTCTCGACCGATCCGACGGTCAGCCTGTCTGCGATGTTCGATCAGGAGATTGGAGGTGATAAACGGGTGCCGATCCGGCAGGTACCTAACTTATGCGGGCTCAACATAAACCCAAATGATGCTAAGGGAGTATTCCAGCGCCGGCTTAACAGCGTCGTGGGCCAGATGACCGGTGCTTTCGGAAGCGATGTAATCAGCACCCCCTGTGCCGAAGAGATGGCCACTTTTGACCAGTTCGTAAGCTTTTTGGAAAATCCAGACAGCGATGTCATTGTCTTCGACACTGCTCCTACCGGCAAGTCCTTGAGGGAATTGGCTATGCCCTTTGACTGGGCAGGCTTTCTACAGAAGCAGATTACGGAAGGCAAAGAGCTGGCGCGGGTGATGAACCTGGCAGGCGGTTCCTTTGAAAATCTAGAACAGGATAAACAACGCTATGAAAATGCACTGTCTGTCTTGCGGAACCGGGAAAAAACAATCTTTAAACTGGTACTCTTACCGGAACGGCTGCCCATCGAAGAAACCCAGAGTGCAATCAAGGGACTGGACCGGCTCGGTATCCATGTTCAGGCTCTTACCGTCAACCAGTGTATCTTGCCTGAAGTTATCGAAGGCAATCGCTTCCTTGCCGCGCGGGCCAAGATCCAGGCCGGCTATCTGGATGAAATTGAGAAGCGCTTTTCCGACCTTATCAGAGCCCGCTTACCTTTGCTGGATCACGACGTTTCGGACAGGTCCACCCTGCGGCAAATTGGTGAGCTGATCTACGGAAACTAAAAGAGCCATTCAGACCACTTATAGGCCGATATGCCTGTTTTTTCTACAGAAAATTTTTTTATCGGCCTACCCTGTAATAAGCCGCCAGGGTATTGCAATAATTTTTTCATCCAGTCTTTTTATTCTTGTCCCACTGTGAATGAGTATTCCGGTAACATCATACTTTAGATGTTCTTGAATAAATGTTTTAATTCCCGAAACATCGCTATAACCCGGTTCCGGGTTCATTTTAACCTCAAAAGCTGCCAGCTTTCTTCCATATTCCAGAATAAAATCAACCTCTTCGCCCGCCCGTGTACGCCAGAAAAAAAGTTTTGCCGGAGGATTTAATAATCTTGCAAGTATTCGTAAATGATGATAGACATACGTCTCCCAGAAACTCCCCATTTCTCTGGATTTCCGCATTGCGTCAATATTAAAGAAGCCTGAAAGAAAAACCG
>JBFMGN010000955.1:0-1717 GCA_040752435.1 Spirochaetota bacterium | reverse complement strand
CGCTCCACGACGCCCTGGCGGTGGCCGCCGTGATAAATCCGGCAGTTGTAAAAACCAGGCGTCTTTATGTGGCGGTGGAAACTATAGGAGAGCTCACCCGCGGGCGGACTGTGGCGGATGTGCATAAGGTAACCGGAAAAGAGCCGAATATCGATGTAGCGCTTGAAGTGGATACTCCCCTGTTTGTAAAAATGATGCGGGAAGCAATTGAGGTACTGGACGCTAGATGTTCATAAAAAATGTTTCTATTCCCTCTTTTACCGATTTTACTATTAAGGGTGGTGTGGATGTCCTTTTAACCGGCAGCCGGATATCAAAGGTGGGCTATTCGCTTAAGGCTGAGGGTGAGGTTATAGACGGATCAGGCTCTTACCTTATTCCCGGCCTGGTGAATACTCACTCTCACACCGCGATGACATTGCTGCGCGGTGCAGCGGAGGATGTTAACACGGCCGACTGGTTCAATAAATACGTCTGGATCTATGAGAATAATCTGACCCCGCAGGCTGTCTATGTGGGGACCCTCTTAGGCGCGGCGGAAATGCTTCTTTCAGGTATAACCTGCGCGGCCGACCATTATTTTTACATGGACCAGGCTTGCCGGGCCTACCTGGAAGCGGGTATGCGCGCCGACCTCGCATGGGCTGTCTTTGGCGTGGGAGACGATGCTGAAAAAAACCTTAAGACGGCCCTTGATTTTTCAGAGGAATACCGGAATTTAAACCCGCTTATTACAATCTCCTTAGGACCTCATTCCCCGTATCTGTGTTCGGATGATTTCCTTAAAAAGATGGTGAAAGAGGCGGACCGGCTGAATATGAAGATGCATATTCATGTATCTGAGGAAGAAGCCCAGGTAGAAAGGAGCCTGAAGGAAAGAAACATCACACCTGTTCAGGTGCTGGATAATAGCGGCGTTTTGCGGGACGGTACGGTGCTGGCGCATGCCTATTATGCGACTGACGGCGATTTAAAACTGATAGGGGAAAAAGGCGCCGGAGCCGCCCACTGTGCCAAGACATATATGAAACACGGCCACATCCATAATTTTCTCCCGAGGGCGATTGAAGCAGGCTTAAACCTTGGGCTCGGCACCGATGGTGCGGCTTCCAACAACACAATGAATATTTTCGAGGTTGCCAGAGACGCCGCCCTTCTTGCCAAAGCGGTGATGAAGGATCCAGAGGTCGGCCGGATCGAAGATGTGGTACCTCTTCTGTTCAGCGGCGGTAAGGTTCTCGGCTTAGGAGACTACGGAGAAATACGGCCAGGCTCTCTGGCCGATCTTGTGCTTATCAAACCGGTCTCCCCTTCCATGATTCCGGAGCATAATTTTTTTGCAAACCTGCTTTATTCGATAACTGACCGGGATGTGGAGACCGTTATCGTGGACGGCAAAGTAATTGTACGGGAAGGAAAGTTGTTAACGGTTGATATGGAGGCCCTGCGCCGGGAGGCGGTGGATATCAGCCGCCGTCTTACGGTTACTGTTTCCGACAGACCGATGCAGCAGTACCGGAGTTAATTTATTATTCATTGAATTCCTCCCGCCATATCCCGCTCCATTGATTTCTTTAAGGAAGAACTATACCGGCACATACGGCAAAAAATATTGATCAATTGCATGCTAAAAGTTCCATAGCCTGAAGTATTCTCTTTACCTGTGATAATGCCGTCTCCGGTAATTCCATTCCCTTTTGTTTCATAAACACGGTTG
>JBFMGN010000954.1:0-1718 GCA_040752435.1 Spirochaetota bacterium | reverse complement strand
AGTGGGAACAATATCCGAAGGCAAGAAATCAAAAAATCCAGACATAACGTTTTCCAAAACAGTAAGTCCCGGAACGAGCTTCCCGGCTTGAAAAGTTCTTCGAATACCTTTTTGCGCGATGATGTGGGGCTTTTGCCCTATCAATTCTTCCCCGTCAAGGGTAATACTCCCCTTATCAGGTTTTAACAATCCGGTAATACAGTTAAAAGAGGTGGTTTTTCCACTGCCGTTGGGACCGATAATACCATGGATCCGGCCTTTCTCAATTGTTATATCAACCTCTTGCAGTGCTTTGATACCACCGAAAGATTTACTTACCCCTTTAACCGAAAGCATAGAGCCATCCTTCTCACTCCTGAACATAGGTGGGAGGCTTAGATAAACCCGCGAAAAATAATGGTACGGCCTTCGGCCGATGTAGAGAATAAACCATTTCACTTTTAAAAGTGGGCAAGAAATAGTATTTCCAAAAATTGGAGAAAGTCAAGCTGCCGCGGCTATCAAATACCTGCCCGGATGATTACTTCTGTAGTTTGATGTAATTTTCGTAGTCTTCTTGCGTGTTTATGTTTCGTACCCAATCTTTATTCTTCAGGAAAACATAATGGATACGTGAAACGTCAAGCGCGGCTTTGATCCTCCTGCGGCCTGAATCAAGCGCGGCCTGCATGGCATTAAGCATGGTTTTCCTGTAAACAGCGTACGCCGGTTCTATACGGTTTTTCTCGTCAACCGGCACTACGCCATCGAACCCTTCGCTTTTTCTAATCATCTCTTTAATAAACCTGATATCAATGTCCGGCATATCGCACGCGACCACCGCATTAACCTCGTATTCTGATGCGGCAAGCCCGGACGCGATACCTGCCAGGGGTCCCGCGCCATCCATCATATCAGTACAAAACCTGGCTTTCAGGAAGGGAAAGCGCGTTTCGTCGTTAGTGCTTACAAGAACTTCACTGAAGTGGGGCTCGAGCCGGCGGTAGATATATTCTATCATAGGAAAACCCTTTATAGGCAGCAGGCATTTATCCATACCCATCCGATTACTCTTGCCGCCGGCAAGGATGATAACACCCGCCTTCTCTTTAAGAATCCACGCTCCGTTGGCTATGGAAAGGACATTCAGAACTTCATCAATCTCCGGAGTGCAATTCTTAAGTATCCGGTCGGCGTATCCCGCCACCCTTCTTGCAGAAGCCTTGATTTCCGCCTTTTTTCCTCCGGATTGCCCGCCGGATATCTGGAGAAAAACTCCCGGTACTACAACAGTACGAAGGCTGTTTGACTCGCAGAGGAACAATGTCCCCGGTTCTTCGGATTCGATCAGGGTTCTAATGCCTGCTTCAAGAAAACTGGATTTGACTTTGAGCCAGTACACCTTCTTTGCGCCTGCCTTCAGCAGTCTGGCAGTATCCTTTTCATTCCTTCTGCCAGTTTCTTCAATTATATCAAAATTCCCAGAAATGGAACCGCATATGCCGCAGCCTTCTTGGCCTCTGGGACAGTGGCTTTCTCCTTCCCGGATAGTGGTTACCTTGATGCCGGTTATCGAATAAGCAGCGGCGAACTGTGATATTATTTTGCAGGCCAGCTCCGTTTTGCCTGCATTTCTTCCGCTTGCGCCTATCAAAAGCATGTTCGGAATATCAATCATCGCCGTATTATATCACCCCTTTTCCTAAAAATTCTATATTTAGGGAACCTCTATTTACCAA
>JBFMGN010000953.1:0-1718 GCA_040752435.1 Spirochaetota bacterium | reverse complement strand
TTCACGCCCGTCATAATCAATCCTATTATTATGACGACCACCATAAGTTCTACAAGCGTCAAACCGAGTATTTTTTTATTATTTTTCACTTGAAAATCATCACCTCAATAACGTTTTGTTTTATTCTTTATCATTATGGAACAGCCAGTTAGGTATTAAAAATTTCACTTGCGTGCTCTTGGCAACATTCCTTTGTTCTTAAAACTGGCATTAGGTCAGTTTCATCTGCGGGGTCTATGACCACCAGTAAAAATCGACCTTGTTTCCATAATGTGAAAGAACTTTCTGGCTTTACTTTTACGCCGCTGTTAAAACTACATTATATCCGAGTGCTTCCAACCTTTTAACGTGGCTCTTTACTATTTTGTTCTTTTTTCTACTGTCTAAATAATTTAACCCTAATTCTTTATACGGTACCTTATATTTCAAAACGTAATAACTCATTATCAGTATTTTGTGTCCAACCGCTACCAAAGCCCTCTTCTTACCACGTCTTCCTATAAGACTCTTAAATTTCGCATGTAAATATGTATTCTTTGTCCTTGATGCAGCCCAGGCACTTTCCATGAGGGCAGTTTTCAGACTCTTGTTTCCAAAAGTGGTTTTTCCACTTTTTTTTTACCAGCACTCTCATTGTTCCCCGGACTCATTCCCGCCCAAGACGATAAATGTTCCTCACTTGGAAATCTTTCCATATCTACACCTATTTCAGCTATTATGGTTGCCGATGTCTGTTCTTTTACACCAGGTATTGTTTGCAGTAATTCTTGCTCTTGTTTGTACTTTTCAAGATGTTTATCTATCGCCACATCCAGTTCTGCTATCAGTTTCTCCATTGACTTTATATGTTCAAGTGACATCTTTATCATAAATTTGTGATGCTCCCGAAAATGACCCTCAAGCGCCTTCCTTAATTCATCATTCTTTTTCCTCAGCCTTCCTTTGGCAAGTCCTGCCATCTCCTCTACTGTGAGCTCGCCCTTTATCAATTCTTCTATTATCTCGCTACCGCTTACTCCAAATACGTTTGTCGTCACAGAAGAAAGTTTTATATTCGCATCTTCCAGAACTTTTTGTACTCGGTTTTTCTCCGCACTTATTGCCTGTACCAATTTCTTTTTATACCTCGTTAAATCCCTTAGCTCCCTCATTCCTTTTTCAGGTATGAAACTCCCCTTCACTAATCCCGCTCGCAATAATTTGCACAGCCATTCACTGTCGCTTACATCCGTCTTCCTTCCGGGCACGTTCTTTATATGCCTTGCATTTACCAGTATCACTTCAAAATTTTCTTCCAGTACGTTGAACACTGGCTTCCAGTATATCCCTGTGCTCTCCATCGCTACGTGCGTCACGCCTTTTTCTTTTAGCCAGCCTCTTAATTGTTCCAATTCCCCTGTCATCGTTCTGTAAGTTCGTGTTTCTTTCTCTAACCCCGTGCCCATTACCGTGCCTACTACTAACTCTTGATGCACATCAAGTCCACATCCTCGCTCTACAATAATTTCCATCGCCTTTTACCTCCGTTTTTGTTTTATTGTATGTCTTTTTTATACTTCTTTAAAACGGAGTATCAAACTTTTGTTCTTCTATCAGGGATTTTCATTCTCCTTTGTGCCGACTTGTCGGCATGAACGTTTCATCTATTTCCGTCGATTCCTTAAAACGGCCTTAATCGTGCCCCCGTTTTGCCCACTTTTTTCGGGTTTTTCCGTCTA
>JBFMGN010000952.1:0-1728 GCA_040752435.1 Spirochaetota bacterium | reverse complement strand
CTTAATTGGGTGTAATTCAAAATCTCGTACAGAGAGCCTGAAGGAGCAATTTAAAAAAGAAATTCAGAACGTTCAAGTGCAAATCATTTTTGGTGACTCTCACCTTGGCATAGAAGAGCTGTCCGATAAAACGATAGATTGGCTTTTCTTGAACACGGATAACTCTTATGAAAACACCACAGTTTTGCTGGAAGCGAGCCAATCAAAAGTAAAAGATGCTGGGTTGATTATCGGTAGCAATTACACGATGGGTGATTGGATGACATCACAGCGATTCGGCGTAGTCGAAGCCGTAAACACATTTAGCAAGAAATATGGTTGGGAATTGCTTTATCTGACGAATGAGAGTAATCGCAATTTGAGTTATGCCTTAAGAAGAATTCATCACTGAGATGCTATCGTTTACATGATTTCTTGCGTATATACAATCAATCTCTGTTTCACACTATTCCTATGACCTTACCACTGCAAAACAAGGTGTTTCTCCTGAGCAGACGTTGGGCACATCATTCGAGTCATTCAGGATATGATATTTTAGGAAATCATATTGGCACAGTTCTTTCCAGCCATGCCGTTCCAAACTGGATTCTCGGCGATCGCCTGTTCTATGCAATGACGAAAAACATGACAGGCTATGATCGAGTTGGTTTAGCTTTAGAGTTATTAGCTCTCCGACATATGGCTTCACATAAGAGGTGTGTTTATCATTTTTTGTATGGGGAGAACACTTGTAATTATATAGGTCATTTTAATGGCTGGCGAGGCCATCGAGTTGTTGCAACCTATCATAAACCGCCAAAATATTTTGAGGATAAGATACGAAAGACGAACTCGATCGAAAAGCTCTCATCGGTGTTTCTCGTTGGGAGAAATCAGTATGATTCTTTCGCCGGGGTAGTACCAGACGATCACCTTTATTATCTTCCTCACCCGGTTGACACTTCCTTTTTTTTACCCCCAAGAGATTTCAGAGAGCGAAAGACAAATTTGTGTTTATTCGTTGGCGCTCATCTGAGAGACTATGAAACGCTCAGAGCCGTGATTGAAAATGCGTGGATAAAAGCTCCGCAAATTAAATTTATTGTTGTTGCCTATCCGCCTATGCGCGGAGAATTCAAAGGATTGGTGGGGAATTACGAAATCGTCTCTGGGATCTCGGAAGCTGAATTATTGCACTTGTATCGGATAGCAACACTTTTAGTTATGCCTTTACAGGAAACCACTGCTAATAATACTGTGTTGGAAGCAATGTCTTGTGGATTGCCAATAATCGTTACGGATATTGGAGCAATCAGGGATTATACTAGTGATGACTGTGCTGCTTTCGTGCATCCCTATGACCCGGATGAGATGTTGGATGCAATCTTATTGGTGCTGAAATCAGATCGAAAGAGAAGGGATATGAGCAATAATGCAAGAGATTTGGTATTGCGATTTGATTGGCGGGAAATTGTTTGCAGTTACGAGTCAATCTACACAGAGATATTAAGCGGTGATCTGCGTATTTGAACAACGATGCGAAGCATAGTTGTTTGACAACATCTTCTGTGTGATAAGTGCCTTGGTGCTCACAGGTGTGACATTGAAAAAGCTAGGGATATTCGTCGGTGAAAATGAGAATTGGACGTTTTTCAAAGAGATATTTGAGGAGTTTTCTTCTCATTACCAAGTGGACCGTTTCCGAAGAAAGACGGGAAAAACACCGCTTCTGCCCCGGCGTCTGAATGA
>JBFMGN010000951.1:0-1733 GCA_040752435.1 Spirochaetota bacterium | reverse complement strand
CCTCTTACTTGACCCGGTTGAACCCTTTGGCTTAGACTTCACCTGATAAAAACTTAAAACCGCAAGGTTGGCTTTAAGGAGGCTGTTCATGGCTGCAGGCTTTACCCTGTCAATCTACCCATGGGTATATACCGCTAAATACACGGAAGATAAGAGTTGGCATGAAAACTATATAGAAAAACCGCATAAAACACCGAAAGAGGAATCAAGCCTGACAGAGACAGATTTTAAGGCGCTGCTTAAACAGAGGAACTCCTTTCCAGAACTGCCGTTGGTAAACTACACGACCCAGTACGGCCTCGGATGCTTTGAGGGACTTAAGGCCTTTCCCCAACCCGGCGGGAGTCTGAAGCTCTTCAGGCCGGATGAAAATGCACGCCGCATGGCCAATTCCATGAGGGGGCTTTATATGCCCGTGTTCCCGGAAGGGAAGTTTGTGGAGGCTGTAAAAAAAGTCGTAAAAAGCAATCAAGACCTTGGATTCTATCCGACCTACGATCCGGCCTGGGCAAAAGAAGACTTTACGACCGGCCACAGCGTATATATCCGGCCGTTTACCTATTCGGAACCGGCTATCGGCCTGGGGTTAAGCTCTTTCCCGTGGGTTGTGATTATAACTACGCCGGTAGGTTCCTATTTCAGGCCGGGTAATTCCAAAGCCGTTACTACGGATAAGGTGCGGGCCTTTCGGGGTGGAACAGGCTGGATAAAATGCGATGCCAACTATGTTATGGCGATCCTGGCTAAAAAAGAAGCGGAGGCTTCGGGATACATGGAGGCGATTTTCCTGGATGCCGAGCAGCATGAATATGTAGAAGAAGGTTCATCCTGTAACATATTTTTCTATCTGAAAAACGGCGTACTGGTTACTCCCAGTCTTGAAGACACAATCTTGTCGGGAGTCTCTCGAAAGAGTGTCATTACACTGGCCCGGGATATGAGCGTAAAAACTGAAGAACGGAGAATATCGATCCATGAGGTATTAGCTGAGGCCGGGGAAGTCTTTGTTACCGGGACTGCGGCCGGCATAACATCTATAGAGTCAATCACCCACAAAGACCGGACGGTACAGTTTTCCAACGGCAAAATGGGCGACTTGACCCGCACCCTGCTTAAAAAATTGAAAGGAATACAGTACGGGGCTGAAAAAGACACCCACGCTTGGATGTATACGGTATAAACTTAGCGATTTCAGCTCCCCTAGAATAGAAGTTCTTCCAAATCGCGGGGGATATTATTGTAAATCTGCAATTCGAAGCCCGAACGGGGATAGAAAACCCCGCGGGTATTTAATAAGGCCATATTCATGGCTTCAGTCCGCTCGAGGGTTTCCGGGTTTCTGGTTAAGGTGTCGGAATACTCCGTCGATCTCGTAAGATATACCAGGCCGAGAGAGTACTTTTCCGGATCGCCGCTTCTTTCCGAAAGCTTGTTCAGGGTTACACCCAGGTTGTTGTAAACTTTCATCAGGTACTGTATCAGGGAGAGGTGGTCTTTCCTTTCTTCCAGCAGGAGATACTTTATTCTCGATTTTTCAAGTTCCAGGATGTCCAGGAGATGGTTGTAATATCCCTGCGCTGCGAAAAAATCATTGCGCTTAAAGAGAGTATTAGCCGTTGCGAACATCAAATTCCGGTTATCCGAAAACGCCCCTGCTGCCGTGTAAAATTCAATCAGGGCATCCATATAGAGCTGTCGCATATAATAGATGAACCCCTTTTTAAATCTGATAT
>JBFMGN010000950.1:0-1736 GCA_040752435.1 Spirochaetota bacterium | reverse complement strand
AAAAACTTCATTGGAATGCTGAAGGGTCGTGAAGCGCCTCTTCTTTCCGGGGAGCAAGCCAGGGGAATTCTTAAAATAGATCTGGCGATCGGAACGTCCGCCAAACTTCGCCGGGAGGTGTATGTTGATGAGCTTGATGCGAAGAACCCCGGCCGCTTTACCCGCGGGAAGATAAAGCAGGAAATGCGGGATCATCCGACAGTTCTCTTAAGGAAAAAAGCATAAGCAAACATCTCACGCTTCCCAGTATGCGGGTCGAGCTAAAGGAGTCGACAATGCAGCTCCCGGAAAGGATTGATAAGGAGATGGAACAGCGTAAAGAGATCCTCGGTTCAAGTAATAAATATATGTCTATTCAGGAGTTGAAAAAAATTGCACGTGAGGTTCGATGCTTAATCCTGGAGACTACCCACCATGCCGGTCACGGGCATGTCGGAGGGTCACTTTCCGAAGCAGATATTCTTACTGTTCTTTTTTTTCGGATTATGAACCGGGATATCAGCAATCTAATGTGGAAGGACAGGGACCGCTTTATTCTCTCCAAAGGGCATGCAACTCCCGGGTATTACGCGGTCCTGGCAAAACGGGGTTATTTCCCGGTAGAAGAGCTTAAAACCTTCGACCAGATGGGTAGCCGGCTGCAGGCACATCCTGATATGCACAAATGCCCGGGTGTGGATATATCCACCGGTTCGTTGGGACAGGGACTTTCCTGCGGAGTCGGAATGGCGCTGGGTTGCCGGGCCAACGGGGGAAGCTGGAAGACCTGGGTCCTTCTCGGTGACGGGGAAATGCAGGAAGGGCAGGTATGGGAAGCCCTTATGTTCGCCGGAAATCGGAGGCTTCCCGGTATCATTGCGGTAATTGATTACAACAAGGTCCAGCTGGCTTCTTCTGTGAAAGAGGCAGTGGACTTGGAACCGTTGACGGATAAGTTTATCGCTTTTCATTGGCAAGTCCATATATGTAATGGGCATAATATGGATGATTTAGTGAAAACCTTTCTTATGGCCCAGCAGGAATCCGAGGACGGTCCTGTAGCTGTTATTGCCCACACGGTAAAAGGTAAAGGGGTCTCCTTTATGGAGCATCAATGGGCGTGGCATGGTAAGGCCCCTGACGACGAGCAGTTCCGCCTTGCGATTAAAGAAATATGTGAAAATGAGGAGTAACAGGTAATGAAAATAGGCGAAATGATCATGCCGCGGACAGTCTTTGGGCAAACACTTGTTGAACTAGGTAAGGAAAACGAGCGCTTGGTGGTATTCGATGCGGATGTAGGCGCTTCCACCCAGACCAACTACTTCAAGGATGCTTTTCCCGGGCGGTTTTTTCAAATGGGGATTGCCGAGGCCAACATGGTCTGCTGCGCGGCCGGAATGGCTACCACCGGATGGATTCCTTTTGTTTCCACTTTCGCGGTTTTTCTAACCAAGCGGGCCGCGGACCAGGTACGGGTCAGTGTGGCTTATACAAATCTAAATGTAAAGCTGAACGGTTCTTACGGCGGTCTCCCCACGGGCCGCGCCGGAGCGACACATTCTGCTATTGAGGATATAGCTGTCATGCGGGCTATGCCGAATATGAAAATCTTGGTACCCGCGGACCCCTATGAAACAGCGCTGGCCACGCGGCTTGCTATGGAAATTGAGGGACCGGTTTATCTCAGAACTATACGCGATCCGGTGCCGGTTATTTTTGACGAGTCCCACTCCTTAGTATTCGGAAAAGCCTGT
>JBFMGN010000095.1:0-8552 GCA_040752435.1 Spirochaetota bacterium | reverse complement strand
ATAACTCCCGCGTTGCAGAACCTGCACCCATTCGGGCATCCCCGCATTATTTCAACGATACCGTGGTCCTGAACCGCCTTTAAAGTGGAAACGGGCAGAAAAGGCAAAGAGGGGTCGAATTTACCGAAACCCATCCAAACGGCTCGTTTCGTAGTTTCTTTTTTATCAGGATGCCAGATATGCTTATTCTCGAAGAGCTTTAGAATCATTTCATTTCTCGGCACCTCTTTTTTCTTCATGTTGACAAGGGAGATGATAATTTCCTCAATAGACTCCTCTGCTTCGCCTATGTAAACGGCATCCAGAAAATCTCCGAAGGGATACGGATTAACAATCCCAGGACCTCCGGCGATAATGATTGGATCACTCCTTAAACGTTCGGAAGATTTTACCGGAATGTGTCCAAGATCGAGTATATTCAATACATTGGTAATGGTAAGCTCGTAACTTATGGAGAATGCCACCAGGTCGCATTCATGGAGGGGAATACCCGTTTCCAGAGTGAAGAGTGGAATCTTTTTCGCTCGTAAGACCTTTTCAAAATCGAGGGCCGGGGCAAAGACTCTTTCACAATTCACGTGTTCAATTCTATTAAACATATTATATAATATCCGAATAGCCAGGTTCGACATACCGATTTCGTACAAATCAGGGAAAGAAACTGCAATATTGTAAAAAGCATTCTCATTATGGATACTGCCCACCTCTCCGCCGACGTATCTTCCCGGTTTTTCCACCGAAAGTAATTCTGTTTTTAATTCTTTTTCCGGCAGGATGCGGTTCATGTATAAATACCTGTTTATATTAATAACTATAGCGTTTAAGGTGGATACTTAAGAGCAGGCCAATTCCCAGCATGGCAGTCCACAGGGAAGAGCCCCCGTAGGAAAGAAAAAACAACGGAATTCCCGTAATCGGCATAATACCCATTGCCATACCAATATTGACGACAAAGTGGAACAGAAGCATGGCGACGACGCCCGAACCGACGAGAACAGCGTAAGAATCTTTTATAGTCTGAATAATCAACAAGCCGCGTATCATAATAGTTACAAAGAGGGAAAATACCAGAAAACCACCTAAAAAACCCCACTCTTCTGAAATAATTGAAAATATAAAATCAGTGCTTTGCTGGGGAAGATACCTGTAATGGCTCTGAGTCCCTTTAAGAAAACCTTTTCCAAAAAAACCTCCGGAGCCGACCGCGGTTATTGACTGAATAATATTCCAGCCGGCACCCTTCGGATCAACACCCGGATTAAGAAATACGATAAGCCTCATAATCTGGTATTCTTTTAAAACCATACGGGCAATTGACGAACCTGCAAGCGACAAGAATACAATAAGAAAGACATAGATTATCCAGTAAAAATATTTCTTCTTCATTAAAAAGTAGCCGGCTAAGGCGGTAAGGGTAATAACTCCTAATGACAGCAGCGAGTACTGGATAAATGTGGGATTGTCAACAATGGTAAGAAAGGGTATATCCCTTTCAACTATGTGGTCCTGCCATGCGGGAAGTAAACTTAAAATTATCAGCAGCAGTCCGGTGATAAAAACAAAAATCACATAGCGTACGGGTACCCCCCCGACAAAACTCATAATCAGAAATATTGGAATATATACAATGGCAGTCCCCATATCAGGTTGGAGTAAAACTAAAAAGACAGGTATGAGGATAATAAAAAATCCGATTAGGAAATGTGACGGGTATTGCATCCTGTTTCTGGAGCGGGTATAATATCCGGCTAAGAATAAAATTACGGCTATTTTAGTGAATTCAGAAGGCTGAATTCCAAAATCTAAAATTCCTAACCACGATTTAGCGCCGTTTATCGGTTGGCCGAAAAGCAATGTAATAATTAATAATAATACTGATGATGCATATATATACGGAGACCAGGGTTGAAATCGGTCGTACCCTATGAAAATCACAGTAAAAACAAGAATAAATCCTGTTCCAGCCCAGATAATCTGACGTATGTATTCGCGTGAAAATACGATTCCGGTTGAAGAAACACTGCTGGAATAAATAAAGAGTATTCCGATTATTAAAAGCGCCATGGTTGAAAAAAAAAGGATAAGATCGAAGCCGAATAAAGAGCGCGTTCTCATTCCTGAAACCTCGTCGTTGGCAGCATGTACCAGGCTTCCAAAGTTTCCACGGCCTCTTCGTATGTCTGATGGGCGAAAATTGCCTGGAAAATTATATTCGCCGCTTTTGGCGCCCACCATTCCCACTCATTACTCGCTTCCACCATTACAACCACAACGATCTGATCCTCCGGGTTTGGAGCATTATAAGGAGCATACGCCGCAAACCATGAGTTCCATCGATCCTTTAAGCCGACCTCTCCCGTTCCGGTCTTGCCTGCAATTTTTACTGCATCGGTTGTAATAACCACTTTGGCTGTCCCTTCGGTTATTACACTCCTCATATTTTCTTTGATTTTTTTGAAAGTCTCTTTTCGTATGGAAGTGTTTAAGAGTACTTTCGGTTCAGTCGTTTCAAGAATTTTCCCCGAAATTGGATCGCGAATTTCTTTCAAGACATGGGGTTTATATATTACTCCGTCGTTTACGATCGCGGCAATGGTATTGGCAAGTTGTAAAGGGGTGACGGTAAGATATCCCTGCCCTATGGAGTTATTCATAGTATCACCGCCGAGCCATTTCGTATGAAAGACCGATTCTTTCCACTTTGGGCCCGGTACCAGACCTTTTACTTCACCGGGAAGATCAATGCCGGTTGACTCTCCAAGACCGAATTTTTTTGAGTAATCGATTATTCTGTCTATTCCAAGATAATCTCTGCCAATGGTAAAAAAATAAATATCGCAGGATTCCGCCAGCGCGGCTCTAAGATCTAATGGACCGTGCCCGGTTTTTTTGTGGCAGTTAAATACCCTGTCACCGTAAATAATGCTGCCTTCGCAAACTATCTTTCTATCGGGTGGAAAGGCTTCTTCTTCAAGGACTGCAACCGACATAATTGTTTTAAAAACCGACGCTGGGGCGTAGGTGGACTGAATTGTTCTGTTGAGAAAAGGAAACTGTGGGTCAAGTGATAATTTAGTATACACATTTTGCCCTTCCTCCGTATAAAACAGATTAGGATCGTACCAGGGATACGAAACCATAGCAAGGATTTCTCCGGTTGCCGGCTTTAGCACAAGGACTGAACCCATTCTAGCACCCAAGGCTTTTTCACATATCTCCTGGATATTTCGATCAATTGTAAGAACAATATTTTTCCCCAAAACCGGAGGGACTTCTTCACCATCATCCTCCTCCTCCACCCGCCTTCCTTTTACATCCACGGTTCTGAACCGTTTCCCTTCCTGCCCCCTCAGGATCATATCATATTCTTTCTCAACCCCGTTTTTCCCCAGGACAGCTCTGACATCGTAGCCCTTGTTATACAAGACCTGCAGTTCTTCAAGAGTGATGTTGCCGACATATCCGATAACGTGGCTGATTGAATCTGTTTCCAGGTAACTTCTTATCGGTTTGCTATGCCATGTAACTCCAGGAAAATCATTGATTCTTTCCGCAAGATATGAGATGGTCTCGAATGGAACACGGTCTTTTATTTCAATTGGTCTAAATATATGCCGGTAATTTTCCGGGATTTTTTTTCTAATTTCTTCCTCGGGAATTGATATTAATTGCGAAAGATCGTGGATAACATCTGACAAGTTCTCTTCGTTTAATTCTCCTGGAATAATATCAACGGCAAAGGAGTCGATATTGAGCACAAGAGGTACATCATAGCGTCGGTCATAAATTTCACCTCTCTGAACCGGAATTGTGATTACCCGCCGGGCGACATCTTCTGCTCTTTTTTTATAAATGTATCCGTTAACAACCTGGAGCGAAAAAAGATAGACGGTGTAAACCAAAAAAGATAAGATAACCACACCGACCAGGATAAAAATTCTTCCTTTCTGGAAGAGAAACGTTTTTTGTTTTGGAGTGTATTCCACCATTGAACGTATTCCGCCGTTAATATTCATCCTTTTCGATTACGTTAAAAGCCCTTAAGATTTTAAAAACCGCAAAAATAAAAGGGGATAACAGGGCATTCATAGCGATTTCTACCAAAACCTTAACACTAAAGATATTTTTCAACAATTCCGGATTGAGAAACAGCAAAATAAGTATAATCCCTCCTAAGGATTTAAGTAAAGTGGCGATAGTAAGCAGTACCGCCGGCATTAATACCGCATCGATGAGTATCTTGCCCCGGGTGATTCCGAAAATATAGCCTATCAGGGTCTTAATAAAAGCGTTAAAACCCAGGGGCGACAGGCTTAAAAAATCTTCGACTAGACCCGAGATAAATCCGGCAATCTCTGTTCTCAGACTGCCTTGCCTGTTGGCAAAGAAAACCAACAGTATCAATGCCAGATCCGGAGAAGCTCCTGCAATTTGTATATGCTGAAAAAGTGTTGTTCTTATAAATACAGACAGACATATTAAGGCCGAAGGCAGCCATATATTTACCCTGCTCACTTAGCCACCCGTATTAAGAACGAAAACATACTCAAGCCTTGAAAAATCTATTATGGGTTCCAGCTCGAGCTCTAAGGATGTTTCGTATTCTTTGGCCCCGATACTCCGTACACGTCCGATGTAAATACCCTTTGGATAGATCGATGTCATGCCAGAAGTAATGACAAGATCTCCATACTTTATTTCGCTGCGGGCGCGCTTTTTTACATATTTCATCAGAATATAATTCGACGTACCCCCCTGGCCGAAAACCAGGCCATCATACCGTGTTGCCTGCAGCCGGGCGACGACATAACAATTAATATCAAAAATCGGCAAAATTGCTGAAGAGAATAATCCGACATTGATTACTTTACCTATTAATCCCTGGAAACCATCTTGATAGGCTATGACGGGCATGTCTCTACGGATTCCATCGTGGCTGCCTTTATTAATCATGATAGTATTGAAAATATTCCCAGGATCTTTGCCGGTCACCTCCGCAGCAATATGATTATACCCTATCCTCTCGGAAAAACCCAATTGTTCCCGTAAACTTTTATTTTCCTGTTTTAACTCGACGATATCGCGTTCTATAGCCCGATATTCGGCCAGCTTGTCCTGCAGATCTTCATATTCCGACTTTACTTTTTTAAGTTCATTTATTGATGTAACTGTTCTTTTAAAAAAACTACCCGCTTCGTAGAAGGCTGTTTCAAAAACAGAAAACAGAGATAGACCGAACTCCTTTGGCCGGAAACTGAGATCATGGGTATTAAACAAGATCAATAAAATTGAGATACAAAGCAATAAAACAAGGATACTCCCTGTCTTATGCCTCGAAATAAAACGACGGATAGCGAGCATACGGCTTTAATTATTTCAGGAGTTAATATTGTTGTATATTGTTTTTGCGTTCTTAATACCCTTTTTTGTATAATCAAAATACATTCCCGCGCCGATTGCAACGCATAAAAGGGCGTTTTCCGCAAGAATTACAGGAACTCCTGTTTCTTTCGAAATCAATTTTGGGAGACCCTTGAGGAGAGAACCGCCGCCGGTCATTACAATACCTCTCTCTACGATATCCGCTGCTAATTCAGGGGGCGTCTGTCCGAGTGTACGTTTAATCTCTTCTATAACGGCATTGATAGGCTCTTGCAAGGCTTCCCGCACTTCAACGGAATCGAGTTCAAGCCTTCGTGGTAATCCGGTGATTGCATCGGTTCCCTTAATTTCCATTTTTTCAATTTTTTTATCTGGATATGCATTTCCGATAGTTATTTTAAGATTTTCCGCAGTCTGTTCGCCAATTATCAAGTTATGAACATTTCGCACATGCTTGATAATTGCCTCATCAAATTCATCCCCACCAAGCCTGATAGCATTGGTAACAACCATTCCTCCAAGCGAGATAACAGAAATCTCGGTAGTGCCTCCGCCTACATCGCATACCATGTGACCCGCTGGTTCAAAAATGGGCATTTCCGCGCCTATCGCTGCGGCCAGAGACTCTTCAATTACCTTTACTTCTCTCGCCCCCGCCTTGTAGGCACTCTCCTCAACGGCGCGTCTTTCCACCTCGGTAATGCAGGTTGGTACTCCAATAACCATTCTTGGTTTTACAAACCATCTTCTCGGAAGCACTTTAGCAATAAAATAACGAATCATCTTTTCGGTGGTTTCAAGATCTGCAATGACCCCGTCTCTCAAAGGACGGATGGCAATGATGTCGCCCGGTGTTTTCCACAGCATTCGTTTTGCTTCGGTTCCAACGGCGACTACTTTTTTGGTTCCTCTTTCCACGGCTACAACGGAAGGTTCGCTTATAACAATACCCTTTCCGCGAATGTAGATAAGGGTATTACAGGTTCCTAAATCTATTCCTATATCAGTTGAAAAAGCCTCAAAAATTTTCCCAAGCCCCATAGTTACCTCCAAACCTTTATAAAAAGGTCTATCTATATAAGTGAAGCCGTGCACCGTAATGGTCAGGATCTATTTTCAAAGCTTTTCTCCATTCCGCACGTGCTTTTACCGTATCATTCAATTTTTCGTAAATTTCACCGAGATGAAAATGCGCGTCCGCCGATTGATTGTTCTTTTCAAGAATTTTTTCAAACTGGTTTTCGGCTTTTATCATATCGTTTTTGTCAATATATATTTTCCCGAGAAGAAAGCGGCTTTTTTCCTCGAGAGATTTATCTAAAGTTTTGTTAATGGTTCTTATAAGATACTCCTCAGCCGCCTGGATATTGCCCAATTTATAGTATGTCTGGGCAATTGTAAGAAACAATAAATCCGATGGATTTTTTTCGACTGCTTTTATAAAATAATCGGCGCTTATTTTATAATTCTCAAGCTGTGAGTACGCAAGTCCAAGATATTCATAGAGATCTTTCGCTGCATAGCCTGTATCAAGGGCTTTTTCCAGATATTGTATGGCTAAGTCCATGTAATATTTACCTTTATGATAATAGGTCTTTCCTAAAATATATTTAATACCGCCGGCAAAGGGCTTTTCATTCAACAGTTCGGCTTTCCTTAAAGAAATAACAGCCCTGTCAAAAAGAGGTATTTTTTCCTCCAGGCTGAATTTAGATACACCGATATAAAAAGCTGCAAAACCGTCGAAAACAAGACCAACAGGGTTCATCGGACTTTTTTTAAGAAGCACCTCAGCCTGTTTTAAAACCTCCTCATATTTCTGATTTCTCCAAAGATCGACAATTTGCCTGGTCTCATTCGTTCGTTTTAATGGTATTCCAAAAATTTGGCCTTTTATTATGATATATAGGGTGACGGAAATCAGTCCCGCAACGGCAATGATTATGAGCAGTTTCAGGAAACCTGAACTTATTTTCTTTTTTCGGGCTGAAAATTTGAATCTATTTTCCGGATATATCATTGAGACACTATGTTATCATTAAAATATCATTAAAATCAATCGGTAAAAAAAGGCAGGTTTGTAAGCCGGGTTCTGTCATGGGCTACCATCTATCTAAACTTAATCGTCACCGATTCGTTCATGCAATCTACCCGCAAGCTTGTGGACGAGCAATCCGCCTGCTGTTTGATTTTGCTTCTGATGAGGTTTGCCGTACCTTTCACGTTACCGTAAAAGTGGTGAGCTCTTACCTCGCCTTTTCACCCTTACCGAATCCCTTTTTAACAAGGGTAAGGCGGTATATTTTCTGTGGCACTCTCTGTTCCCGTCTCTTTTTAATAAAAGCTACGAGACCCGGGAATTACCCGGCATCATGCTCTACGAAGCCCGGACTTTCCTCTGTTCAGATGATTACCGAACAGCGGTAACCCAACCTGCCTGTTTTAATATATCGTAATATTGCGAAAATTACTATATAGATCTATCCCCTATTCTTCTGTCTCGTCATATTCTGCCAGGTCGGCAAGACTGCCCGCATCTTCATCATGAAAAAATGCAGCCTCTTCATCGCTTGGCTGGTAAAAAAGTATTCGGCTGCAATAGGGGCAAAATAAGATTTTTTCTCCTACACGAACTTCATTTACAAACTGTGCGGGCAGAATCATATGGCATCCGGTACAAACGGAGCCTTTGACAGGTACAATCCCCAGACCTGACTTGCTTTTAATAATTCGTTCAAATTTGAAAAGTATCTCCCCATCTAAACCCGGTACAATATCCGCTTCTTCATGCGTTAAACTTTCCAGCAGTTTTTGCTTTTCCTGACTTTCGTCTTTAATCTTATCTTGTTCAATCTGAAGTTCCAGTTCCTGTTCTTTTATCATCATCTCTTCACGTCCTAAGGAGTAAACGAGTTCATCTACCCCCTTCTCTTCTTTCAGTATTTCTTTCCTGCATTGCTGTTCTTTTTCGATTGCATCTTTTATTTCTTTATCTAATGCTTCGTATTCCCTCTGTGTTTTAATAATATCCATCTGCTTTTCATAATTTTCCCGTTGTACTTCAGCTTCCGCCAGTTTTTGTCTAAGCTTTTTAACCTTTTTTTTCGCTTCTTCAAGAGCCGTGTTTCTCTCGATATATTGTTTTTTTAACCGGTTCAACAGCTCCGTCT
>JBFMGN010000949.1:0-1738 GCA_040752435.1 Spirochaetota bacterium | reverse complement strand
CCTCGACGTCTCAATCACCGTATATCTCAGGTGATTCGACCATCGCAGATAAAGAGTGCTGTTGATGTAGAAGCTGAAGGCAACGCCAGCTACAGCAAGTGATCGTACAAATATCCGGGTTAAAATTTTCCAGTCGATCCGGTCAAGCGTTTTTCGTATTTTTCCGGTAATAATAAAAATAATAAGCAAACCTGCCGCGATCCCAAGAATCGGATATCCGATTTGTTCAATTCTCTGAAAGCTGATGCATCTTTTAAAGAAAAAGAAAAGCCATAATCCGGTAACCGTTAAAATCAAGACAACCCAATAGATTGAAGAGAATCTGAACTGATACGCCTTATCTTCCGGAATATTCCAGAGTCGAGATAGTGCAAAAGATGCTGTCAGGCAGACTGGGGGAATAATCGGCACAAAATATCGAAGGGGTTTGTAACTCAATCCGTTGAGTGCGATAAATCCTCCGATCAGCCATAAAAAGATAAATACTTCCATGGGACGGATTCTTCTCCAAGAGCGTATCCCCAGGCAGAGAAAGACCGGCAGATACCCCCAGGTGATGAATAGTTCGATGGGTTCATTATTCATATACTTGGCAAATGTCATGGCCGTCAGGTTGTACCAGAATCTGCCGATGGTCCCGGGCCATGCCAGCCGGATCCAGCTTTCGCCGACTTTTTCAAATTCGGATTTAAGGGGTGTCAGGAAAAAAAGATACCAGCAGATATATGAAAGGATCAGTCCTCCGAGAAAATATCCCAGAGAAGCAGCCGCATCCTTTAACTCTTTTCCTTCCATATAGCGTTGAAAAAGAGCAAACAGGAGGGAAAATAATGCGGCCAATACAAAATAGAGGGAAGATGCTTTGGTAATATAAACGGCAAATGAGGCAATTCCTGCGAAAAACAGAAGAGGTTTTCGATCCAACCCATTTTGCCAGAAATAGAGGGTCATGGCCATGGGGAAAAAGATGAATGTATCGTTTAATCCAAGACGGTTGTACATGGTAAAGATATAATTAAATCCGAGCATGAAAATGGATAAAGATGCGATCTGAAAATTGTGGCTCTTGATCAGAACTTTCCACAACAGGAAAAAACTTAAAATGACACATATCAGATTCACAAGGCGGAGTTGAACCAGCCCCACGCCGAATGCCATGAAAGAAGCATACTCCAGGATGCTTAAAATCGGGTTATAGACAAGTGGATTCCATTCGTCTGTAATCCAGTGTCCGAAAAGAGCTTTATTCCTGGCATTATGGGCCAGAGCGGCTTCATCTCCGAACAACCCGCCGCTGGTACTTAAATTAACCGGAGGATCCGCATCCAGATTCAAAACCCGGACGGCAATAATCATTATAAAAACAGCAACAACCGCACCGTATCGAAATAGAAGCGGGCGGATCTCTGTTCTAGCGTCGAAATGCATAGACAATCCCACCGATAAACGCGTAGACTAAAACCATTCCAAAAGACAAGAGTGAAAGCGCGAGAGAACCGGCCGGATGAACTCCGATTTTGGATAAAAAGAAGATAAAGGCATTTTCTCTTACCCCGATGCCATTGATGGATACCGGAAACATGAGAATGACATGCACGAGCGGGACAATAATCATAAAATAGTAAAAATACGAATCAATCTCCAGTGCCCGGGAAATTACAAAAAAATAGAGGATCACATTAAACTGCAATAGAAAGGCCAACCCCAATGCCTGTATCAGGCTTTTTTTATTGTCCTT
>JBFMGN010000948.1:0-1740 GCA_040752435.1 Spirochaetota bacterium | reverse complement strand
CATCCGGATACAAAAAGCTCTTGCGTGCTTCAGCCGGACTCATATCAACCGAAAAGGCGATAAAGATATGTCCCGGAATGGTGATAAAGGCCGTCTCAATGCCCAGAGCTTCCAGCAGGGCCGCATATAGAATCGAAAGATCATCGCAGTCCCCGGCCCGGTATTTCAGGGTCTGCACCGGGAATTGCAGAAAATCGACCGCCAGCCTGTCCTGGGAATACTCTTTAAAGGGGGTGGCCGGATCGACCGCGTAGGTTAGGCCGAAAAGTTTTAAGGCGTAATGGACGGCCATGGCCAGACTTAAGTTTTCATTGATCGCCTTGCTCCCTTCCCCTCTGATCCAGGCGGCCACATTTTTTGAAAACTCAAGTACCGCCGGATCCTTGGCCGTAACAAAGGCGGATGCTTTCCGGTTGTCATCCCAGGTTACGGCGTTCCTGTTCTGGATACGGATTGTCTCCGCTTTTTTGTACGTCTGTTTTTCACCCTTAAGCGTGTAATCGACCGTTATCTCGGCCGCGGCCTTGGTCCCCTCGGTTATCTCCAGCACCTTATCGGTAAATAAGGCATAAAGCTCTATCGCTCTGGATTCACCCGCTTTGAGTTCGGTAATCGTTTCGCATTCCTTCGGCAGATCCATGTACTGTTTTACGAATACGCTTACTTTTAGGTCGCTTACCGGAACAGCTTCAAAATTATAGACCTTCGCCCTGCCAATGGGATGATCGTCATAGTATCCAAAAAAGACCGGGAAGATGCTTTCAAACGCGATCTCCCGCACCTCAACCCCTTCCCCCTTTTTAACCACCACTTCCTTAAGCGGCTCCGGCTTTACAGGCGGACTCGCCTTTCTTTTCGATTCTGGTTGTTTTTTCGCTTCCACCCCGAAATGGTAGGCGGCGCCCAGTTGCAGCTCTATCCCCTGGAGAAACTTGTAGAAGTAGTTGGTGTATTTAGCATAAAGCCCCAGGCTGAAAGCGGGGATCATCAGAAGCGATAACCCCGTCCCGACGGAGAGATAGGATGAGCCCCCGCCAGAACCGCTGGCTGTATTGAAAAAGCTGTAGTAGCCCCCCAATGAGGCTGAAACTTTTCCGTAAAGCATGGATGTAATCGGAAAGTTAAATCCGGCTCTTGCTCCGAGAGAGAGGATCGAGATCGATTCCTCGGCCTTGATCGGATGGGATTGGTACCCGATTTCTCCGCCCAGGTAAAAGCTGGGAAAAGCAGGCAGTGCATATTCGCCGGCTAGTTTTACATTCCCGCCCAGCTTAAAGTAATCGGCGCTCGCTCCTAAAGGGATACTTAAGCCCGGATTGAGATGCAGCGAGAACAAGGATGAACTGTTTTGGGGTGTTTCACCGAAAGCGGGAAAAGATGCAAAAAGAAAGATTATTATCAGAGTGCTCTTTTTTTTCATAACACCCCATTTGTTAAAGCACAGCAATAGGATGTAATAAAAATTATAACTCGTTACAGCATATAAAACAACACATTTTTATCTTTTTCTGCGTTCATTATTCTCCTTAATCTCTGTGTGCTCTGTGTGAAATTCCTCTTGAACCATAGTCTATCGAGAAGTTTCGCTTTAGAGAACACAGAGGTCACAGATAAAGGAAAAAAGAAGAATTCCGCACAGAGAACACGGAGAACACGGAGGAGTTTTAGCATAAAATGTCTTTCCGAGTTTTTCCGCGGGTTCCGTGGCTAACTCCTTTTCCGGTTTCATCAGCCGCGGAA
>JBFMGN010000947.1:0-1742 GCA_040752435.1 Spirochaetota bacterium | reverse complement strand
GCTTAATCAGTTCAGTGCCCCGTTTAGATCGGCCCGAAATGAATAGACTTTACTCCATACCTGGGCAGCCTCCCGGCTTAATTGATATGCCGGCCGAGTGCCCGTTCCATCCCAGATGCGGGCAAGTCCTGTCTGTTTGCCGGGAAAAATATCCTTTACCTGTTGACCTCGGTAATAACCGCCAGGTTTGTTGCTGGCTTTATCAATAGGAAAAGCCGGTGCAGGAAAACACTGTTTTACTGGATGTACGAGGACTAAAAGTCTACTTCCCAATGGAAAAAGGCATTCTATTTAAAAGAAGATCCGGCTGGATCAGAGCTGTCGACGAAATCAGTTTTACTATCCGGCAGGGAGAAACCCTGGGGCTGGTGGGAGAATCGGGATGCGGAAAATCGACCACTGCCATGACTATCGCTCAGCTCTGCATACCCACCGCAGGCGAGATTCTCTTTAATGGAAAAGACTTGTGCAAGCTTCCTAAAAATGAGCTTCAGAAAGCACGAATGAATTTTCAGATAATATTTCAGGATCCGTACTCCTCACTCAATCCCCGGATGAAAGCCGGAGACATTATTGCAGAACCGATGATGATCTATACCAGGCAGAATCTGCTCGACATGCCGAAAAAAGAAATCAGACGGCGGGTTGAAGAATTAATGGAAAAGGTCGGCCTTTCTAAGGATTTCATAAACAGGTACCCGCACGAGTTTTCCGGCGGACAGAGACAAAGGATCGGTGTAGCCAGAGCGCTGGCGCTTAACCCAAAGCTGATTCTGGCCGATGAGCCTGTCAGTGCCCTGGATGTCTCCATCCAATCCCAGATATTGAACCTGTTAAAGGATCTGCAGGCGGAATTACATTTAACCTATCTGTTTATCGCCCATAATCTGGCGGTTATCGAACACATCAGCAGCCGGGTAGCGGTGATGTATCTGGGCAAGATTGTTGAAATTGCATCCTCATCCATATTATACAAGAATCCACTGCATCCCTACACTAAAGCCCTGTTTTCGGCTATACCTATACCTGACCCGGCGATTGAGCGAAAGAGAAAAAGGATTATTTTGAAAGGCGATGTACCTTCCCCGGATCTAGAAAGGGTTGGATGTTATTTTTACGAAAGATGCCTCGAAGCGATGAAGACATGTAAAACTAATATCCCTTCGCTAAAAAAAATCGAAGGGGATCATCAAGTGGCCTGTTTTTTGTATTAAAATTACTCAACCTTCAGCGGCGGCCGGTTACCGGATGGCGAAAGTTTCTACAAATAGCACTTCATCGATTGCCCTATAACACCTGCATTTAATTCAATGTAGGTTTTTATCGGGCTCGAATTTATCTTTGTTAAGAGTACTTCTTCCACTTGAAAGAATCCGACCGATTCCTTCATGCTTACAGTTATTCTAATAGGTTTCTTATTGCCTTTTTCAATTTTCACGTCTTGTACAGCGGAAGATGAATACTTATGAATGTCCCCGACTTTTGATTCCGTATCAAGCAGCATAGGTATGCGGGCCCTCCCCTGTTCCATGTCACATCCGTCGGCAACCAGAATTATACCGGCCTCTAATGAATGGATTCTTTGGGTGCCCATATGGCCTATTACCCCTTCAGTAATAAGGGACCGCATTATAACCCTTTTCTCCGGATGTTTCGTATATAAACTATTCAAGAGTCTTTCTACGATTGGAATAGAAAAAATCACTCCTATATGTTCATGATTTTCTCTTCCGACCGTCATA
>JBFMGN010000946.1:0-1743 GCA_040752435.1 Spirochaetota bacterium | reverse complement strand
ATCAAGGAAAAGAATGTCATATCTAATCTTAAAATCTTCGCGATATTGTGTTTGAGAAAGAAAATACCGGGAGGCTGAAATTATTTTTCTCTGTTTATTCCTGTTGAGCGAATATTCCATGTCTTCAAACCGATGCTTCTTCCACGACTTCACCTCGATAAAGTGCAATACATCATCTTTTACCGCTATTATATCCACCTCTCCCTGTCCTCGTTTGAAGTTCCGCTTGATAATTTTGAAGCCTCTCTCTTCAAGATAAACTGCGGCGGCAGCCTCTCCTTTTGAACCTTTTTCTTTTGAACTCATTTCTTCCTGTGTTCTTCAAGTTCTTTGGGATTGATGGCTTTTGCAATAAAAAGATCTTTCTCGGTAAGTAAATCAAGCAATCGGCCGTCATCGGTGTGCCGTTTACCTTTTGAGTCTACGATAATCTTAACCATCGGCCTTAAAGGTGAATCACTATGAATACTCGTTACCCGCCCGATACTGGCATCATTTAATAACACGATGCTTCCAATAGGATATATACCCATTGTTTTAATAAAAACTTTTAATATTTCGCTATCGAACCGCCTGGAATTGTCGTTGAGAAGTTCACGCATTGCCTTGTACCCAATCATTGAGTTGCGATAGGGCCGTATGCTGACCATTGCCTCGAATGCGTCGGCGACAGATACTATGCGGGCAGGTAAAACGATATCTTTTCCCGATAACTTTTTCGGATATCCATTTCCGTCCCATCTTTCATGATGCTGTAACGCGATAAGCCCTATTTCTTCGGAATATTTAAGGTTTTTCGTAATAATTCTATAAGAATGGATTGGATGGGTTCGCAAAACTTTCAATTCCTCATCCGAAAGATTACCTTTTTTCTGTATGATTGCCTCCGGAATCCGGATCATCCCAATATTATGTATCATGGCGCCTGTTGCCAGGGGAACAAGCTTATGGTTCGGCAGCTTTAAGTTCAACCCTATTATTGTTGAAAGAATCATACAATTTACTGAGCTTACAGAAAGTTGCGATTTCCTGAAACCGCTTAAGATGATAAAACTTATCATTTCATCACTTCTATTTTTTATGGCTTGCAATAAATTGTTGACAAGTTTGTCTATTGATTCCTGGTTTACTTCTTTATTGTATTTAAGGTCGTTAATGGTTGTATCTAATTTTTCAACAGCGGAATTGTAGAGTTGCACTAGTTCGGAATCGGAGCGGGTATCAAGGATTTCTGCGACTATCTGCGAATCGTCCTGAACTGGGGTTTTTTTATCATGTACGAGGTCCCCTTCTGTCTGGACCTCCGTAATTTCCCACTTTAAAAGCCGGTCGATATCTTTCTGCTTTAGCGGAACGTTCGCAGGGACAAGCAGACTTTCCCCATCAATGTAAACAGGTGCACCAAACTTCATGCCATCTTTTAAGTCTGTTACTTTTAGCGTCTTCATGCCTTAATCTTTGCCTTATATACAAATACAAGTAATTCTGCAATGATTTCAAAATACTCTTCCGGTATCCAGGCTCCCACCTCCAGAGTAAATAATGCTTCCGTCAATTCCGGTTGTGACACTATTTCGATCTTGTATTTTCGGGCAATGGCGAGAAGCCGTTCAGCGAGTTCCTTTTTACCTTTTGCCACTATAAAAGGCGCCGGTAAACCTTCTTGATATTTAAGAGCAACCGCTTGATGTAGGATATGACAACCTCCTTGACAATTAAATAGTAGTATCGATATGTTTCAAT
>JBFMGN010000945.1:0-1748 GCA_040752435.1 Spirochaetota bacterium | reverse complement strand
AAAAAACGCATATACTATCGCAATGAAATTGAAAACCTATGATGCCGCCCTTGGGTTCTCACAAAAGCTCTATTCTTTAAATCCGGGCAGCATTGAGTTTATGCTTCCCCATATACGCGCCCTTATAGCCAACGGAAAGGATAAAGAGGCTGAGGCTCTCATAGCAAAAGCTCTGGCGCTGCCGGATATTCCGAGACAGATTAAGAGCGAGGTGTTATACCTGGCAGGTCTTATTCAAACAAATTTAAACACGAAGATTGAGTATCTCCAATCCGCCCTGTTTGAAAATCTCCAGAATGTTGAAGCCCTCATTGCAATATCGGCTGCCTATGAAAACTCCGGTGATTTCCGGAAGGCTTACAGATATCTCAAACAGGCCGCCGCGCTGAATCCGGCGAATGAAAACGTAAATTTAAAACTAAAGGAGCTGGATAAACTTATAAATAAGTAAGACAAAGCCTATGGGTAACGTAAAAGTTATAAAATTTCTACTGGCTGTTATCGGCCTCGGTATTATCAATTTTCCGGCAGCCGCGGCAGAAGGGAACGATCCTCCCCTGGAAAGACAGCCTTCCCGGCTCCCCCTCTATCTAGGCATAACCCTTAAGGAGGCGTTTGACCTTTTCGGTGTTCCGGTGGAGGTTTTTTCGTACCGCGGTGAGGCTGAATGGCAGGATACGGTTGTTTTTTACTATCAGAATCAGCTTTACATGTTTTGGTTCAATAACAGGGTCTGGCAGATCCGGGTGGATTCCAGGTACACTGAAAGCGTTCTCGGACTTGTAATGGGTGACAGCCGCTCGAAAGTATTAGAAACTCTCGGTCAACCTTTCCATACCGATGAGTATTCAGTATTATATAACCTGCCATCCGGGGGATTCCCGATAAAAGCCCGGTTCTTTTTTGATAATGAGCGCTTGAACGATATATATATTTTCAGAGGTGATTTTTAGTGTCCCGGCTCTGTTTCGTCTTGACTGCCTCTACCCTTAAGGAGAATCTTAAGGCTATCAGTTCAATCGGAAAGCATCTTGATTGTGCTGAGCTGCGGGCCGATTTCCTTGACCCGGAGGAGTACCGGTACATACGGCGGTTTCCAGGCCTCCTTGGGATTCCGGTGATACTTACAATAAGAAGGGTAAAGGAAGGCGGTAAGTTTTCCGGCGGGGAAAGTGAAAGAAGAGAGCTCTTAAGAAGAGGGCTTCATGGGAAATACTCCTATGTGGATATTGAAGAGGATGTTGAAGATAGACTGCTGGAGGAAACGGCTGCCTTAAGGAAGGTAAAGATTATCCGGTCTTTCCATGAATATAACGGTGTACCCTGTGACCTGGCTCGGCGGATGCAAAGCCTTGTACGAAAACCCGGCGAAATACCTAAAGCGGCTGTATATCCCCGCACAACAGGCGAGTTTCTGCATATTATTACAGCCAGCAGGGAACTGGCGGGGTTTGAAAAAATTTTGTTAGGCATGGGACCCGTAGGTTTTCCGACCCGAATACTGGCCGCACACCTTGGTTCATTCTTAAGCTACTGCTCCCAACCTTCCCGGCAGGCTGCTCCCGGCCTTATCGATCCTGATACACTTATCGAGGTTTACCGGTTTAAGACCATCCGGGAAAATACAAAAATATTTGGAATAATTGGAAATCCTGTGTTTCATTCGCTCTCCCCCCGGATACATAACACCGGTTTTAAACGCCTTAACCTTAATGCCGTCTATCTGCCTTTTCAGACTGACAACCTGG
>JBFMGN010000944.1:0-1750 GCA_040752435.1 Spirochaetota bacterium | reverse complement strand
CTGCAATATTTCCTTGAAGAGGATGCCGGCTCCGAGTATAACCAACCCTGTTTTAATGTAGTACTCTGTCCTCACGGCCTCCATCAGCCATTTCGGAACACCGATTACGTTGCTGATAAAGAGTCCGATGATAAGGGCGAAGATAACATATTCCAGGCCGTAATATTTAATGGTGGAATTGCCTGCGATGAACTGGGAGATATTTGCCAGTATGTAGACTATTGGGAACCCGATTATATATTTTCCTATATTGCCTCCCATGAGAATGATGCCGATGGAAGAGATTATCAGGAAGCCAATTCCGACAATGACTATCTTCGCGATATTTTCTCCGGAGAAGATCTTTCCGGCAAGAGCTCCCGCAGAGCCGCTTATCGATTTCCCGAGGTCTCCGCCTTTTTTCTTGATCCCTTCGTCCTTGGCGCCCTTAGCATCTTCTCCGAGTTTCTTTGCAGCGCTTCCGATTGCAGCGCGGTCACCTGAATCCAAAGCTGTTTTAAGCGCAGTTGCCGATTCCGCTGCAGCAGTTTCGCCTTTGGCCTGTGCGTCTGCAATGAATTTTTCAACCTTTGGTTTCGATTTTTCTACGGTTGCTGAAAATTCACCGCTCGTCTCCCATTTGAAAGACGGCATATTGGGTCTTACACCTGCGAGGATAAGAATAATGATTAGAAAACCTAACCACACAGCGAGCCAGTCTTCCCCTCTTATCAAGTTTGACCAGCCAGAGGTTTTTTCGATTATACACTTTTCACCGCTACCGGCGCTTTGTTCCGCCATACCTCAACCTCCCTTTTCAAAGTTTTTTCAAGAGTTACCTTTTTGAAAGTATTACCTCCCCTTATACCTAACAACGCCTAAATGTAACTCTTATGCTTAGTAACCTCCTTTCTTTTTTTACTGCGATACTTATATATATACCTTTAAATATGCTGTTAGCAACTTCAAATTTCAATACTAAAAGAATCCATATCAGTGCCTATAAGTTCTTTAATAATCTGAAGTTCATATGCATTTTGATCTGTTATAAATTATTTCTCTATCGGCAGATCCTCAGTATTTCCCCAGATTATCCATGAATCGTCATAATTGGCCGGATCCTTAAATCCCATCAATCTGAATACCAGATATGTAAGGGTTGATCGGGTTCCAGTCTGGCAGTGAGGTATTATCCTTTTGTTTTTGTCCATTCCGCTGTACAGTTTTTCCAACTCATCCATAGACTTAATCTTACCGGTTGCCTTATCGTACATCTCGACATGTGAAACATTTAACAGGCAGTTGGGTATATGTCCGCCTCTTTTTGCCCTGACATCACTGCCTGCATATTCAGCCGGAGTTCTGGAATCTATAATCTGAGGACCCTTGGTCTCCCCTTTAGCTATCTTCAGCAACTCTTCTGTAGTGGCGATCCTCTTTTTCATGGTTTTGGAATTAGCCTTGAACTTTGCTTTTGGGAGCTTTGTTTCAGTTGTTTCGAGTTTTTTCCCTTCAGCCTCCCATGCCTCGATCCCTCCGTTCAGGAAACGTACATCCTTATGTCCAAGCCACTCCATTATCCAGAAACCGACTGTTGCATGCGTAATCCTCTTTTTGTCGCCGTAAATTACAAGGGTTTTCTCATTGCTTATCCCGGCGTTGCTCAAAATTTCCTCATATTTTTTTGTGTCATATTTTTTCGGATCTTTCGGATCAGTGAAAACCGTTGAGGTTTCCTTTGTCCTGAGGACCTTTGCACAGTCACCGCCAA
>JBFMGN010000943.1:0-1751 GCA_040752435.1 Spirochaetota bacterium | reverse complement strand
GCCTTATCTATAGGCGTTAGCCTATAGATAAGGCGATGGACGGAATCAAAGTTTTCTTAGACGCATTTTTTGCCTGTATTCGGTGGGTGAGCAGCTCATCTTCTTTTTAAAAATTCTGCTAAATGAATATACGGAATCGTATCCGCATTCCCGGGCGATTTCAGATATGTTCATCTCTGAGTTTCCGAGAAAACCTCTGGCCCGGTTAATCCTTATTTCCTGCTTATATTTTCCGATACTCATTCCAACATGCCTGCGGTATAAGCAGCGCATGTGGCTCTCCGAAAGGGCTGCGTGGCTGGCAATCTCATCGAGCCTGGCGCCGGGGTTTTTATAGATAAAATAGTTGATTTTCTGGATAACGCCGGGAACGATGGTTTCAGAAGGCTTTGAAGGGGAGGTATTGTTCTCCAAATGCAGGATTTCATTCAGCAGGGAAGCAGTAAAAAAAACAATACGATTGTTGCGCCCTTGTTTTTCCGTATCCAGATAGGAGTCGGTAAGCAGGCGGATCAATGTAATGCAGTTGCGATCCAGTTTTTTTGTATGGTTCCGGAGGGGAAGAAGAAAGTCTATCTCTTTCAATTCAAAGGTGATGAACAGCCAGCTCGGATTCCTTCCAGATAACTTTAGATAGTGGTGAAACTGGTGAGGAAAAATCAACAGGGAATATCCCGGATATAACTGGTGCATTTTATGATCCACGAAGACCACTCCCCTTGTTCGAAAATTGAGAATTAAGACAAACCTGTAATGGTATTCATCGTGGAGATGAAAACATTGAGGGTCACTCCGATTGAAAATGAGAATGTTTTCCGGAACCGGCTGCAGGAGAGGCCGGGTGCCGGAAAAAAAATCTTCGGGAAGTCTTATTTTTTTATGAAGCTCGATTAATTCTTTAAAGCGTCCGTTATCCATACTTATTATATAATCGAAAATGTTAAAAAAAGCAACATTTTTGCTATTTGCATATCCAATAAGATGTTTTATTGTTCATACTAATTATGTTATTCCTTTTTTTTCAACCGAGGTAAATACATGAAGGCAGTGGGAATTGGCATCATAGGCTGTGGATTGCGAATCCGGGAGTTACTTAACATTTTGCCGGGATTGGGCAGCCAGGTAAAAGTTATCGCTCTCAACGATCCAAGGCAGGATGCGGTCTCCGATTTTATGGTTCAGATCGCCCCCGATGCAAAGATTTGCAAGAGTTACCAGGAACTTCTCAACGATTCTGAGGTTGAGTGGGTTATGATCGGTTCGTGGAATTGTTTTCACAAAGATCACATAATCGATTCTTTTAAGGCGGGGAAAAATGTTTTTTGTGAAAAACCTCTGGCGACCACTGTTAATGATTGTATCGCGATAAAGAAAGCCTATCTTCATTATCGCCGGCAATTTATGATCGGCTTTACCCTCCGTTATTCGCCTCACTACCGCAGGATTAAAGAAATTATTAAGAAAGGCACGATTGGTGAAATCATCAGTTTGGAGTTTAATGAAACGCTGGAGTTTAATCACGGTGGATATATTATGGCTGATTGGAGGCGCTTAAAGCGGAATGCAGGCACACATCTTTTAGAAAAATGTTGTCATGATATTGATATAATAAATTGGATTGTTGAATCAAGGGCAAAAAGGGTTTCCTCTTTCGGCGGCTTGAATTTTTTCAAACCGGAAAATGCCTTTCATATTGACAGGATCGGTAAAAATGAAGAAAAGCAAGACGCTTATTGTACCTGGTCGCCTTC
>JBFMGN010000942.1:0-1753 GCA_040752435.1 Spirochaetota bacterium | reverse complement strand
ATTGGGTTCTATTTCTGAACCCGATTTTCCGGGTGTTTGGAAAAAATAATCAATCACGACAGTCCCAGGGCTTCCAAATAACCGCCTCGCGCTTCAAGTTTTATAAATGTGAGAAATGCGGGCTAGAGCGGTTAAAAGATAAGAGAAAAATAGTGATAAATCAGTTTGAGGACGTATAATGAGTGCGCCAAGCAAAGCTTGTCGTTTCTTACTGGTGAAAGTCCAGAATATACAAAGAATAGCTAACAGTATCCTAAAATCCGCAAAAATTATAACTATGTCATCGACGGAAGGGGGATATCGAAGGCTTTGAAGATCTCCCTCTGCTTTTTCGTCACTTCGTTCAGAATCTTTTGGTTTTCTCCAAGGGTAACCATGGCGAGCTTCTTCAGTTCATAAAACAACTCGTTCATGGTATATCGTTTTCCCAACGTTCCCGACTTCAAGGTCCGTTGAATAAACGTGTAGAGAATCAAAGCGATGAAGTTGATGAAGAGCATTCCCTCCAGGGATTTTCTCCCATGAATGCGAAGTCGTTTCCGATCAAGGCCGTTCTTCATGGAGTCGAAGAACTTTTCCACTCCATCCTTCTTCTGATAAAACGAGAGGGCTTGTTCACCATCGATCCGGCTATTGGTTAAAAGAATCAGCGTACCGAATCTTCTCACCGCCTCCTCGATGGTCTGGTTCATCGCGCTCTGAAAATAGTCATCGAAGGTAACAGTTATCGTATGAATTCTTTCATCGAGGCTGCCAAGACCTTGACGGCTTCAGCAAAACAGAGTACTTAAAGTGTGGTAGGAAAAGGTGGGTCACTAAAATTGCCGACCCGGGTCAGTTCACGTGACGGATGACATGGCCTGCCGTACATCCCATGCAACAAGGTAACTCAAAGCCCCACCCTGCAGAGGTAGATTTACTGTTGGGAGATCCTGCAAAAGCAAAAAAAGTCCTTGATGGGAACCGAAAGTCAAATTCAAAGAGCTGATAGAAATGATGATCAAGTCTTATATGGAAAATGAGAAAAAGCAGGTATATCTGAAAGACGGCGGATTTAAAGTAAAGAATTATTTCGAGTGAAAAATGGTTTAAAAAATGAATAAACACAACAAAATATACGTTGCCGGTCATTTGGGACTTGTCGGGTCGGCAATAATGAGAAAATTATTAGCCAATAATTATTCGAATATAATTACTCGGACGAGTACACAATTGGATCTAAGAAGACAAAAAGAAGTAGAGTTATTCTTTGAAGAAACCAGACCCGAATATGTGTTTTTCTCAGCGGCAAAAGTAGGTGGGATTATTGCAAACAGCACGTATAAAGCAGAATTTATTTATGATAATATCATGATCGCATCCAACATTATCAATTCTGCATACAGATATGGGGTTAAAAAGTTGATCAATCTCGGCTCCTCATGTATTTACCCCAAAAATGCTCCACAACCATTAAAAGAAAATTATTTACTTTCCTCTGCTTTGGAACCAACAAATGAAGCTTATGCTATTGCGAAAATTGCAGCAGTAAAACTTTGTAGATATTACAATGAACAATATGGAACTAATTTTATTTCCGTTATGCCTACCAACTTATATGGAATAAACGATAATTTCAATCTTGACACGTCTCATGTTTTACCAGCCCTTATCCGAAAAATACACGAAGCGAAAGAAAATAATAGCGATGTAGTGTTGTGGGGAGACGGTTCTCCGAAGAGAGAATTTCTTTTTGTTGATGATTTAGCCGAAG
>JBFMGN010000941.1:0-1758 GCA_040752435.1 Spirochaetota bacterium | reverse complement strand
CATCCGACATGACGGAATAATGTACCATGATAAAGAATGGAAAGAAAAAATGAAGGATACCTCCAAGATAGCCGTTTGGATAAAAAAAGAATTTTCCGGGAGCCGCGGTCCATGAAACTAAGATACGGTCCGGTTCCGCTGATATACCCCATTCCCATAACTCTGGTAGGGGCAATGGTTGCCGGAAAGCCAAATTACACCACCATTGGAGACTGCGGATTGATGGGCATAAAACCACCGTTGATCTTCATATCTTCCCATCGGGAGCACCACATCAATAATGGTATTTTGGAAAACAAAACTTTCAGCGTAAATATTCCCAATACCGGCATGTTGGAAAAAACGGATTACTGCGGAATGGTATCAGGCAGAGAGGAAGATAAAGCTATTTTATTCGAGACTTTTTATGGCCAATTGGGTAACGTTCCGATGATAAAGGAATGTCCGGTATGTTTGGAGTGTCAACTGATCAAGGAATTTTCCATCCAGCACCGGCAAGTGTTCATAGGGGAGGTAGTGGAGACATACATTGATGAAGAGTATGTCGTGGAAAAGGAAGGTCGAAAAATAGTATCTGATCTAGGGAAGCTTGATCCTGTGATTTATTCCCTGGATAATAGATATTATAGGATCGGGGAAATGATCGGCACAGGATACCTGGAGGGACGCAAAATAAAAGCCTGATCAATTTAACAAATAGGCAATTTAACAGGACCGCTTAAATTTGATTAAGAAGCGGTTTTTTTCATCTATGTAAGCATGAATCGGGCTGGATAGTGTAAAATAAAGAATGACAAGGAGATGGGATAGATGAAAAGAATGAAACAAATATGTAAGTGCTTACGTATTATAGAATGAAAATCAATATTTAGGAGGTAAAACCATGAAAAAGACAATTATGCTGTTTGCATCCCTGTTTTTTACGACGGGGTTATCCCTGGGTGCCACACAAGACGAATTAATGCTGAAAAAAGATAATTTATCCCAAGGGGGCGACTTGAGTCAAAATGCGACCATTTGTCAGAGCCTGGGCTGTATAGCTGACAGACTGGAGCTGAGCGCTAAAGTATCGTATTGGAAAAAGGACTACCTAAAAGCCATTGATTTTTATCACCTACTCTTCAAGGCTGGAAAAAATGATTTTGACGATCTGTATAATTTGGCTTGTTGTTATGGACAGGTGGGGGATGAAAAACGAGCTGCTAAATATTTGAAACTGGCAGTGGAGGAAGGTTTCACGGACATTAACCATATCAAATCGGATTCTGATTTTGAGAAAGTCAAAAATTCTCCTAAATTCAAAGAGGTTATGTCTGAAATCGCCGCGAATTCAGATAAGACTGATAATTCTGAAACTGTTCAGACCGAAGCGGTCATTAAAGCTGCTGATAGTCGGGAATTAGTGTTCTCTCAAAGCGATAAAAATTAGACCTCGGTCGCCAATAGTTCTTTTAAAATTTATAAGGAAAAACAGAAAGCCGTCATAAATAAAGTTATGACGGCTTTCGGCTATTCTGGTGCGCCATAAAGGACTCGAACCTTTGACCCGCTGATTAAGAGTCAGCTGCTCTACCAACTGAGCTAATGGCGCATTTTTGAAGATAATCATTATACTAAAATTTCGCCAGAATGTAAAGAGCCTTTTAATTGTGCTCTTAAAAGATAAAGGAGGCGAACGGAATTTTATCCTTGACTAGACGCATAAATAAGGGTTATAGTTACAAATAATTCCAGATTACTTATATTTTTAATTTATTG
>JBFMGN010000940.1:0-1758 GCA_040752435.1 Spirochaetota bacterium | reverse complement strand
TTTTAAGGTTTTAGGGGATGGGTTTACCTTGTCTCCTAAAACTTTTTTTTATATTATTGGATAGGTGAATATTGTGATTGTCCTGGAAGCGACAGGTATTAAAAAACGTTTTGGGGGAGTCGTCGCTCTTTCCAACGGAAATTTAGCATGCCGAAGAGGAAAAATAACCGGCCTGCTGGGGGCCAACGGTTCCGGTAAAAGCACCATGTCCAAGATAATTACAGGCGTTTACAATGCCGATGCCGGAGAAGTAAGGTATAACGGCAAATCGGTAAAATACAGGAATCCCTATGAGGCCAGGAAAGACGGAATCGCCATGGTGTATCAGAACTTAAGCCTGGTCGCCGATCTAACCGTCTGGCAGAATATTGTATTGGGCACGGAAGAAAAAAATGGTTTGTTCATAAACAATAATACTGCAAAGGCTATCTCGAGAAAGATTGTAGATCAACTCCTTCCGGGTTTGGATATCGGTAAAATGGTTTATGAACTGAACCCCGGAGAAATGCAGATTGTTGAGATAGCAAAGGCAATATCGGAAGAACCAAAACTGCTCATACTGGATGAACCGACCGCGGCGCTTGAACAGGCACAGGTGAAAAGCCTTTTTAACTACATGCGAATACTTGTAGAAAAAGGGGTGGCCATAATTTTTACTTCCCATAGGCTCTGGGAAGTAATGGAAATATGTGACGATGTTACCATATTCAGGAATGGCGAGAATGTAGGGAGTATCGATTTCAAGATAAACGGCAAAGACCCGGACAAGATAATAAGTTATATTACCGGCGAGGCACAGAAAGCAAAGGTTGAAAAAAGCCGCAAAGTAGTGACCGATAAAACGGTACTCAGTATAAAAGGTTTGAATTACGGTGAATTTCTGAAAGACGTGTCGTTTGAATTGAAAAAGGGCGAGATACTGGGCATCGGGGGGCTTGCCGGGCAGGGACAACACGAGTTGATGCTCGCGCTGGCGGGTAACTACTCCGGTATTGACTGCTATGCTGAGATAAACGGCAAAAAGATAAAACTGACCAGCCCCGCGAACGCGATCAGGAACAGCATCATGCTTGTTCCCGGCGACAGGCAGCTTGAGGGCCTGTTCCTGCAGCACTCGGTTTTCACCAACATAATTTTTCCCAAACTGGGATTAGGGCGCCAGCCGTTGTTCACGCCGCGCAAAAAATATAAAAAAGAATGCGAGCAGGTAGTTGATGTACTTTCCATAAAAACCCCCGGCCTGGATATGCCGGTCCGCTCATTATCGGGCGGTAACCAGCAGAAGGTGGTGGTGGGCAAATGGTTGTCCTTCGATAGCAGCGTGCTGCTGCTCGCCGACCCTGCCAAGGGCGTCGATGTCGGAGCGAAGAGGGATCTGTACGAGTATATCGTAAATCAGGTAAAAGAAAAAAAGATAAGTATAATCCTGTATGCCAGCGACAACGAGGAGTTGATAGAGTACTGCGACCGGCTCTTGATAATGTACGAAGGGAAGATTGTTGCGACGTTGGAGGGAGACGAGATCAATGACGATACGATAATTGCGGCTTCCATGCGCGTTGGACAGCAGAAAGAAGGCGGACCGGATGAACATAACTAGTAAGGCTGCCCGCGATTCCGTTTTTAGAAAATTTATTTCCAGGCCGGAGTTCTCGCGCCTGCTTATGCTGGCTGTTATGTTCGCAATAACCGCGGTATTGCAGCAGAATTTCTTTGAAACCAAATCCATTGTCAGAAACATCAATGCCTTTACTCCGT
>JBFMGN010000094.1:0-8629 GCA_040752435.1 Spirochaetota bacterium | reverse complement strand
AACCCGCACTCCGAGGAGGGGCAGTTCTCTCTCCAATAGGGCCGATATTTAATTATCCAGCCATACGGTTCTCTGCTCATCCGAATCGAAGGTGTAAAGGGGGGGTAGACCTCCATACCACCACCGTGTTTTCCAGGGCACGTACCTTACAAGCTCCGCCAAAAGAAAAGGAGTAAGCTCAAGGATACCGAGCCGCCCGGCGAGGGTGTCGGAGAGCTGTTTAACCAGCAGGGAACCGGCTGAACCAAGCAGTACAAACCGGCCGTTCTCCCGTTTTGTATCTATTATATACCGTAAGACCGGGAAAAGATCGGGAAAACGTTGAACTTCATCGATGCAAATACGATTGGGATGTTCTTTGAAAAAAAGTTCCGGATCCGAGGTTACCAGCCTGAAATCTGCCGGCCGCTCAAGATCAAAATGTTCATACCCCGGGAGTTCTTTGAAAACAAGGGTGCTTTTCCCGCACTGGCGGGGACCGGTTATCAGAATTGCAGGAAACGTTTTTAGATATAAATTAAGTTTTTCTTTAAGAAAACGTGGAATATAGTTCATACCTTGAAAATTACACTATAATAAAGCAAATTTCAAGATAGAATTTGGATGACTACCTCAGACAGCACTAATGGCGTACCCACTTCACTATTTCACCGAGTTTGAACCGCTTACCCGTCATAAGGATTCCAATACGGAATATTTTTGCAGAAAGGTACACCATCCCGGCGATGCTTACAATTAGCACGGCGACACACAGACCGATTTCCCCCAAAGACGGTATATCCACTAAAATCCGAATGAACATGACCAAAGGCGATGTTAAAGGGAAGTAGGAAAGAAAAAGAACCAGGGGACTGCCCGGATTCATGACGATAGGGGAGATCATCATCAGCGGGATTACCAGAAACATTATTAATGGCCATGCGAGCTGGCCGAGATGTTGTTCATCTTCTGCGCCCGCGCCTAAAGCGGCGTAGGCTGAAGAGTACAGGAAAAAAGCCAGGATGAAAAAGAGTACCAGAAAGCCTAAGCTTCCCAAATTGAGACCCGCGGGAAGCCGTGTATTCAAAGCAGGTCCGATTATTTTGATCAATACCATCGCCATGCCTACCCAGAAAGCGTACTGGAGCAGACCTGCAAGACCTTTCCCAAGGATTTTACCGAAGAGAATGTCCAGGGGTTTTACAGAGGAAAGGAGTATTTCCACGGTTTTGGAGGTTTTTTCCATAACTACCGAGCGGCCGATCAACTGGCCATAGAGAAGCACAGTCATGTAGATGAGCATAATAAAGCCTATCGCGGTCATGATGATTGTACCGAAATCCTGCTTTTCGCTTACGCCCGAAGCGCTCAGCTTCTCGGTTTCCAGTTTCGGCCGGACTGATAAAGAGGCGATCTTACCCGGATCAATGCCTTCCTGGGCAAGCCGTTTAGAGAAGATCAGATAACCAAGTGTGCCTTCCAGGGTCTGCGATACCACTATATCCGTACCCGTCTTGGAAAAGTACTGAAAAGATGAGGCATTAATGTAATTGTCAGGTAAACGTAGTATTCCCTGATAATTCCCCTTCAATACTTCTTGTTTTAATAGAGCGAAATCTTTTCCCCGGGCAAGAATGATATTCCTCGGTTCCAATATGTTGGCAAGTTCGCGAAAGATGCCTTCATCCCCTCCAATAAACGCGATGCGTGTATCAGGTGGGATGCCCAGGTTCATTGATAAAAGACCAGGAAGCACGGATACGGCGAAGATGAGGATTGGTCCGATAATTGTGATGATCACAAACGCCTTGTTCGCCGCGGTCATTTTAAATTCCTGCTTTACGACTTTCCAGAGTTTATTCATGGGTTGTTTCCTTTTCCTATGAGATCGATGAAGATCTTGTGCAGAGAAGGTGCCATAATCTCGAACCTGCGCAGTTTAATTTTACCGACTAAAGCTTTAAGCAGGTCTTCCGGTGTTCCCCCTTCGGTAAGCTCCACTTCAACCCACCGCGGATAAGATAGCACTTTGTCCACGATTGGAAGGCGTGAAAGGAAGTCCCCCCGGCCGTCGAACTCCACAACAACAGAATTCTTACCGTACTGTTTTTTAATTTCATCAATGCCTCCGTATAGTACCTGTTTACCTTTGTTGATGAGAAATATAGTACTGCAAATTTTTTCTGCAATATCCATAGTGTGGGTGGAAAAAAGTATAGTTTTGTCTTTTTTGCCCCATACCTCTGGAAAGCTCATCCACTTTCCGGTATTTCCAGTCTTTCAGATCAAACCGTTCGAGCCAGTAATCGATGTGGGGCTGGCTCTCGGAAGCGTTTTTCCCCTTCAGTCCAGCCAGGTAAAGCAGGATATCATTTACCTTTACCTTTTTATACAGACCCCGTTCTTCCGGTAAGTACCCCAGCCTGTCTTTGTCTTTTTCGCAGATGGGCTTCCCATCGAAAAGAATGACACCGGAATCCGGCTTAAGGATGTTCATAATCATCCGGATTGTGGTTGATTTTCCGGCTCCGTTGGGCCCCAGGAGGCCGAAGATTTCTCCCGGTTTTGTGGTAAATGATACGCCGTCCACCGCACATATGGAATTAAAGGTTTTCGAGATATTTCGTACATCAATCATAATGCCCTCTTATCACTATTTGCGCTCACCTTATTATGATAAATATAACGGTTTGTAATGTCTATTATCATATAGATAAAGTTTCTATTATTTTGATACAGAATTACTTTGCCCATCTATCAAATTTTCTGAAGGCATTAAACATGGCTCTTTTTTTCTTTACTTTACCTATTTCCTATGTGTTTGATGCAACTTGTTCAGCAATCCATTCCTTGACATTACTACAAACTTTTTCCGCTTCCTTAATAGTTGCCTTCATTTCTTCAGGAGGTTCTAAACTAAAAAATTTTTCTATATTTGGTATTTCCCAAAAACCTATGTATTGGGGCACCTCATTATTCCGAAGTGATTTATTCAGTTTAAATAACTGCCAATTCTTACAATATTTGGACATGGTCGGAGTTCCAAACTCATCCATGTATTTGATGAACCCTTTTTCATTTTCTGGTAAAACCTCAAAAGAATAAAAGAACATATTTTTTGACATTCGATAACCTCCTAATTTGCATATTTCTGAATTGTTTCAATTACTTTACTATTACAATCCCAAACTTGTATTTCTCTTTGTTTTTTAGGATATTTCCTCAATATTTTTATTACAGAGGAAGCCGCTGCTCGCCAAACATACCTCCTCTCATCGCACGCAAGGATTTTTAAAATATTTAAAGCTTTGTCAGGGAGATACTCGTCAAAATGTTCGTCATTTATTTTTTTTATTTCTGATGCAGCGCTTTCACGAACTCTCCAATCTTCATCTATTGCAAGTCTTTTAATTTTTTTTAATAGTTTACGATCCATAAATTTATACCTATTTATTACTATGTTGCCACGCGGGCATTTTCGACAGATTCTCCCGGGCTATGTTTAAGGCTTCATCTTCCCGGATGCCCATCCGTGATATTATAAAGTTCTTTAAGCCTTCTAGAACATCCGGATAAGTTTTAAGATTGCCCTTCTTATCCGTGCAGTACACGCAGTATTTGTTATCGGTGCGGCCGCCGCCGAACTCTCCTTTTTTTCTCATAGGCATCCCGCAACTTTCGCAGACCTTTTGCCCGGCTGTTTTTTTACGTTCTTCATTTCTCATATTATACCTCCATGATATTAAAGGGTGCCTTTAAAAACCATATATTTTTTACGAAGTAAAAAATATAATTCCTTCATACTGATATAAACTGGGAAAAAGTATCTATTATCGATTGTTTTTTTGCTGAAATTACACTTCCTCTGGCAACAAATATTTTCTTCATGCTTAAATAGTAATTAAGCGTTCCAAATAAAAAAGTTAAAACAGCGGTAATATCCAGTCTTTTAATGCTTCCACGTTCTATACCGTTTTCAATTGTGGTATAGAAAATGTGCCTTATGATAGCTTCAAGAGAAAGAATTTGCCGTTTAAGCTTATTCGGAAAAAAGGGAAACTCCCTGCCAATAACCGACAAAAAATCTTCTTCTTTTTCAAGAAAGGAAAGGTAAGCTTCCAAAAGCGGTTTTAGTTCAAAAGCATTACCTGTTAGAATATAAAGCTCTTCCGCAATCCGCATCAGTTCTTTTTCGAAAATACCTAAAATAAGGTTTTCTTTTGTTTTAAAGTGAAGAAATAGCGTGCCTTGGGCAACACCGCAGGCCTTGGCTATGCCTTCCGTAGTTGATGCCAGAACACCTTTTCGGATAAAGAATTTTTTTGATGCCGCCAGAATATGCTCCCGTGTTTTTTCCTTTTGCCGTTGACGTCTATTCATAATGAGCAATAACTCACTGAGTATATACTCATTAAAATATCACAATTATTACTCCTTGTCAAGAAAATTTTTATTATTGGCTTACTCTTCCGGGAAGACGATGTCCTCAGGGCGGGCAATAACATCCCGCTTTCCTTTGCCGAGGATTTTTATTACCTCAGTGGAGTGCTTCCCGATTATACTTTCAAGTTCCGTGCTGTTGAAACCGGTGACAATTTTAGCGGTCTTATTAACTGAAACGACGGAACCTGTCTTGAATATACCTTCCACCGCAATGACCCCCGTAGGAAGCAGGCTTTTATTGTTCTTTATGGCTGCCATGGCACCATCATCAACCACAATATTGCCTTCCGGCAGACTGTTCAGGATCCATCGCGCCCGGTTGGTGAGTTTCTGTTTGGCCAAAAAAATTGTTCCAACGATTTCCCCGGCCAGGATTCTGTTGATAATCCGGGGTTCCCTGCCGTTGGCAATGACAACCCGGCAGCCTGCATTTTCCGCGATTTTTACGGCTTCTATCTTTGTTTTCATCCCCCCCGTCGAGAAGGTACTGCCCCGGGAGCCAGCCGATTTAACAATCTCTTTGGTTAAGCCTTCGACCGTATGAATCGGTTTGGCATCCTGGTGGACTTTCGGGTCTTTGTCGTAGAACGCATCGATATCCGTCAGCATTATAAGCAGATCTGCGTCTACCTTACTGGCAATAAGGGCGCTTAAACTGTCGTTGTCCCCAAATGCCGTTCCGATTTCCGCCGTGGATACGCTGTCATTTTCATTGAAGATCGGCACAACTTCCAGGGATAAAAGTGTTTCTACCGAATTACGCAAATTCAGGTATGTATGGCGGTTGTTGAGTACTTCCGTAGTCAAGAGGATCTGGGCGATAGGGATTTTATATTTTTCGAAAGCGATTTTATATTGGTGCATTAAAAGGGGTTGACCAATGGCGGCACAAGCCTGCCTCATCTTAATCTTCGTCACCTTTTCTTTAAGCTCAAGCTCGTGCGCCCCCATTCCAATAGCACCGGAGGTGACAATAAGAATCTGCCTATTTTCTTTAAGAAGGGCGGCAACTTGCCCCGCTATATCCTGGACATAATCGATATCCAGCGAGTTATTTTTTGTCAGTACGTTTGTTCCTATTTTAATTACAATGCGTTTGGATTTTGTAAAGTTTCTCATATCTATCAATTAAACCATTCGGATAAATAGTTCGGATTAAATGTTTAAGATAAACTCTTTCGGCAGTGGTTTATGGGTAAAAGGGCGTGCTTTTTCACCAGTATAATCCGCCACTATTTGTCCTGAACCTTTAAGCTTCCATTTATAAATTACCAATCCTTCCAGACCGACAGGGCCCCGGGCGTGAATCTTACTGGTACTGATGCCGACTTCCGCTCCCAGGCCGTATCGGAACCCATCAGAAAAACGGGTACTGCAGTTCCAGAACACATTCGCCGAGTCTACAAGGTTCATAAACCGCTCGGCATTATCCCGATTGGCCGTCACTATGGAATCGGTATGACCTGAACCGTATGTGTTAATATGTAATATGGCCTCATCCAGGCTATTTACCACTTTAATAGAGAGAATATAGTCAAGGTATTCGGTTCTCCAGTCAGATTCATCAGCCTTGGTCGCCTTTATTACAGCGCAGGTTTTGTCGCAGCCGCGCAATTCCACCCCTTCAGCCTTCAGGACTTCCGCCGCCTTTGGAAGGAATACCGGAGCGATATCTTTATGCACCAGGAGAGTTTCGACTGCATTGCACACGGCCGCATACTGGGTTTTTGCATCTACGGTCACCTTTATCCCCATATCCAGGTCTGCCTCTTTGTCTATGTAAATATGGCAAATTCCCTCTGCATGACCGAGTACCGGTATTGAGGTGTTATCCATTATATATTGCACAAACCGGTTGGATCCCCTTGGGATCAGCAGGTCTATGGCGTCATCCATTGTAAGTATTTCTTTTACCTCATCCCGTCCCTCGAGCAGTTGAACCCAGCCGGCGGGCAGTCCCACTGCTATAGAAGCTGAGGCTATGATGTCCGCCAAAACCTTGTTGGTTTCCTTTGCCTCACTTCCTCCCTTAAGCAATACGCTGTTTCCGCTTTTCAGGCACAAGGCGGAGATTTGGACCAGGGCATCCGGGCGAGATTCAAAGATAACTCCGATCACTCCTATAGGGCAGGTAACCTGATACAAGTGCAAACCGCTATCAAGCTCCCGGGCCGATAATATTACACCAACCGGGTCCGGCAACGTAATAAGGCTTTCCAATCCAGAACAAACCTCGGCCATTTTTGAGGAATCGAATTTCAGCCTCTTTAATAAGGGGGCCGGTAGGTTCTCTTTTTCCGAACGCTCAAGATCTTCTGCATTGGCAGCTCTAATCTTCGCTTCATGCTGCTTCAAAGCATGAGCGATTCTTTCCAGGCCTAAGTTTTTTATTTCTCCGGTGGTTGAGCCCATCGGAATGGATGCGGTTTTGGCGCCTGCGACCCGGTCTCTGATAGTCATAATCACTCTCCCTAAATGAGCTGATTTTAATCAGATGTTAATTTTTTTTACTGATAATATCAAGGTAAAATAAAGACCCTTTAAAAATATCCATTAATAACAACAGGAGAACAAGCCGGCCGCAGAGGGCATAAAAATCCAGGGGAAGCTTGATGAGAGCTGTAAGGTAAATCACCACTCTTCATTATGGACAATCTCTTCAAGCGGTTTCCTTTTCTTAAGCACGGGGTTTGGATCCGCCGGGTAGCCAAGGGGTAGAAGCTCCACCACATGGATTTCATTGGGGATATGCAAGAGTTTTCTGACGGCTTCCGGATTGAAAGAACCTATCCAGCAGGTTCCTAAACCTTCGGCGGTGGCCAGCAGGGTTAAATGATCAATTGCTATGGCCGTATCTATGGGAAAAGGTTCCAGCCCGCATCGCATTATACGATTAGTCGGCTCGGCGCAGCACACCACAACAACGGGCGCCTCGGCAATAAAGCTCTGATTAAAAGCTGCCTCGGCTAATTTCTTTCTCATATCAGGATTTTTTACAATTACAAAGTGCCATTCCTGAGCGTTCCGGGCAGAGGGTGCCAGCCGCACCGCCTCGAATATTTTTTTAAGTTTACTATCTTCAACAGTTTTATTTTTATATGAACGGACACTTTTGCGGGTTTTTATAATTTCATAAATATCCATTGGAGCACCTCTTTCTGGAAGCAATTTTCGCTTTCATTTTAATGAAAAACAGGGAATTTGAAAAGTGACATGGGTACAGCAATTCTCAATTTGGCACGGCATGCAATAACAAATAAGGCGGAAATTCACGTACCTCACTCTAGCGGTGGAAACCGATGCCGTTCGGTACGTGATTTCCGCCTCCGCCTTTTCTCCTTGGTTTAATGTGCCTAAATTTGTATTGCTGACTGGAGCATAAGCAAAAAATGAAGAACTACGAGCTCACGCTCGTAGTATCTTCGTTCCGCATGGTACGGCCTTCGACCGATTGTCGTATCGCCGCATACTATAGGCGTTAGCCTATAGTATGCGGCGATGGACGGAATCAGTTTAGACTGCAAAAATCGCGGTGTTTGTCCGATGCTATTGAATTGATTTTTGTATATAACTTTATAAATAATAGGTAGTTACATGTATAATAGTTTTAGAATAGTTAAAGTGTTAGACTGCAAAACTTGCAGTGTTTGTTATTTTCATTCGGCAGTCTAATATATGTTGGGCGGTTTCCACCAAAGTCGTAAGGAGTCGTACAAATGCTGTCATTCTGAAGTACATGTCAGAGGAGACGAGACAGTGCAAATGAGTGGATTTCCCTATCGCACCTCATTTTGGTGTGAGCGAGAACCCGAGCGCGTTTCCCGATTAGAGGGCATGGTACGAGTAGATATAGCCGTGATCGGCGGTGGTTTCGCTGGCCTGTCTTCGGCGCGCTGCATCAAGGAAGCGGATCCATCCCTGGATGTCGCGCTCTTGGAAGCCGAGTACATCGGCTTCGGCGCCAGTGGTCGCAATGCGGGTTTTCTCTTACCCACACCGCCGCTTGCGTGGTTCGCCCACGATCCTAACGAACCGAACTGGAAGGATAATGTCCGTTGGGCGGTAAGCTACAACCTCCAACAAGCGCAGGAGTTGAAAGCACTGATCGAACGAGAACGGATTGATTGCGATTTCCGCCCAGCCCCGGTAATCATCGTCGCCCCGAGCAACCTTCAATGGAACGTCTTGAAATGGATGGCGGACCAGT
>JBFMGN010000939.1:0-1762 GCA_040752435.1 Spirochaetota bacterium | reverse complement strand
CTGACCGGTATTTACGTAACTCCACCCTGTTAAGGCCAAAGATTTCTTCGGTCAAACTTCCCCGATCGGTCACACCGTAGACACTGGCCAAGCCGGTTTGTTGATCGAAAACAAACTTTAAATGTTCAACAGGTTCATCGTCACAGGGATTGACTAAAGGCCCGCCCTGGTCCGCCCCTGGAAATTTATCGCCCTTATGCTGGGCGCCATTGCAAATACCACAAGACAGGAACAGGTTGTTCCAGTTAAACGTTTCTTCGGGAAATAGGGATTTAGGCCTGAAATGTTCAATTTCCCCATAATCGACGTGAGTAATTTTACTTTCGCAATAAGCACATTTGGAATGAAACATCGCTTCAAGGGAATTCTTGACCTGTCTGTGGTTATAACGTTTCTCCGCCCGTTTTTTCTCTTTTTCCGTTTTCGCCTCTATCAACTCATCTCGCCATTTCCGTGCGTTATTTTTCAGTACATCAGGTTCTTCTGAACGCAGTATCTTAATCATATTATTTCAATACTTTTTTAATATATTTATCAATCTGTTCGGAAGTGGACCCTGGTTCGACCGGACCTCCAATGGGTATGGCCTTCTTGATAAAAGGTAAAAGTAACTGAAGCTTCTCTTCTTCTGCAGGGGATCTCTGTTGGCCTTTTCTCATCAACTGGTCGTATTTATCTATCTTGGCTTGGGCAACGGGGGAATATGGAGACACCAGGCCGAAGGCCTTGCTCATAAGTATCCGGTCAACGGCCATGGCGTCCAGGTCTTTGACCACCTCGGCTTTTGAAACTCCTTCCGAAAGCGTGAACTTGTAAGTCAGCGCGTCTTCTCCAGCCCCGGCGGCGATTATGGGACTGTGCGTGGCCACAATGAATTGAATGTTCGGGAATTGTTTCCTCAACCAACCGCCTATCTCGCGCTGCCAGGCTGGATGCAGATGTATATCCAGTTCGTCGATGAGGACCACGCCTTCTTCCTGCAAGGGATTTGCACTTCCAGGGAAGGCTTGAATCAAACGCCAGACCAGGTCTCCGGCCAGGGCCAAGATACTGCGATAACCATCGCTCATACTTATGGTCGGCACCAGTTGGCCGCCGATTCGATATAAAATCTTACCTTCCGAGGTAATACCATGAAATTCGGTACCCCCCGGTAGGATTTCATTGATAGCCGCCACGCCCAATTCTTTTTGTTTCTTGGCTTCTTTGTCCTTTTCCTTTATTATTCTATAATCAAGATAAACCATCCACTGCTCGAAAGCAGACAACGGTTCATCCTCATTAAATTGGGTGATAAAATTGGTATATCTCGCCGCGGGTTGAAGTGAGGGGATTATCACCTGGCTGGAACGGGTCAGTCTACGGAAAGCTCCATAACCGACTGAAAACCACCCCTCGCCCTTGGATTTAAATGCATTTTGCCTTAGCCAGGTAAGACGTTTATTAGGCTGCTCTACAATGGTCGGTTCGGTATAAACCTTGTTTCTAATCTTTAACGGAGCAGAACCAGTCAGAAAAAAAGTATATCCATAATATCTGAAAATTCTTTTCTGGCCGAACTGCCCTGGATCCTTTTCACCTTGGTGTATTCTTATGGATAATTTCCCTGGTTTTTCTTCATCCCGCAACCAGCCCTCGGGCCTTGGCACCAGAGTCTGGGCTCCTTCGGGTCCGGCTAATAAAAGACCGATTGATTGGATAATAGTGCTTTTCCCACAGCCGTTTTCTCCCAGCAGCGTAACCCAGGGATAGGGCTTGCTAC